>JANXQR010000058.1 GCA_025353435.1 Acidobacteriota bacterium
CGAGGGTCGCGAGTTCAAATCTCGTCTCCCGCTCCAATCCGCCCTCCGGCGCCAGCCGGGTTGGCTACGGTGGATTGAAGCGATCCGCATCCCAGATCGGCTTGCCCTGCCAAGGCGCGGTACCCAAGTGGTAAGGGAGAGGTCTGCAAAACCTTTATGCGTCGGTTCGATCCCGACCCGCGCCTCCACAATTTCCAGCTTAATTTAGAGAGTGAACGAGATGCCCGATCTTCTACGGGCTGGTCTTCGCGGCGAAGACCGATTGCTGAAGTTTCCTTTGACTTTGAAGTGATTGATTCCCTATCGTGATTCAGTCAAGAAATAGTTTCACGCGTGGAGTCCGGCAAGTCTCCGAATTGTGCTCGGCAATTCCGGCTGCGGTCGCAAAGTGTTCCCCAACTTCGCGTGAACCTGTCAAAGGGAGATAAACCATTTTGGGCGCAAATCCGTTAATCGGTGTATTTCTGCATTGGCTGGGCGGCCTTGCTTCAGCCAGCTTTTACGTTCCGTATCGCCAGGTGCGTGGATGGTCGTGGGAGACCTATTGGCTGGCTGGCGGCGTGGTGAGCTGGATTGTGGCGCCATGGGTGATGGCGGGGTTGTTGACGCACGATCTGCTGCCCGTGCTGCACGGCGCGCCTTCGTCGGCGATCTTCTGGGCGTACTTCTTCGGGGTTCTCTGGGGACTCGGGGGACTCACGTTTGGCTTGACAATGCGCTACCTGGGGCTGTCGCTGGGCATGGCCGTTGCACTTGGGTATACAGCGGTTTTCGGAACCTTGGTGCCACCGATCTTTCATCACCAGTTTGCGCAATTGCTGACGCAGCGATCGGGCGTGATCATCCTTGTGGGCGTAGGCATCTGCGTGCTTGGAATCCTGTTTGCGGGCGCGGCGGGCATCTCCAAAGAGAAGGAGTTGTCGAACGAGCAGAAGCTGGCGAGCATTCGCGAATTTGATTTGAAGTTGGGACTCGGCGTGGCCACGTTCTGCGGCATCATGAGTTCGTGCTTCGCGTTCGGGCTCGACGCGGGCAATCCAATCAAGGCGCTTACCATTGCGCATGGAACGAGCGTGATGTGGCAGGGATTGCCGGTGCTGGTGGTTGTGCTTGCGGGTGGTTTCACAACGAATTTCGTGTGGTGCGCCGCGCTCAACGTACGCAATCGAAGCTACGGGGAATACCTGAGGATTCCTGCGGGCGCGGCGGAACGGGCCGCGGGCGAACATCCGAAGCTCGAAAACGTTGTGGATGCGCCGTCGGCCGAAATGGCGCTTGAAGCGGCATCACATGGTCGGGGCGCGCCTTCGCTCAAATGGAACTATTTATTCTCGGCGTTGGCAGGAGCGACGTGGTACATGCAGTTCTTCTTCTACACCATGGGCGAAACGCAGATGGGACGCTACAAATTCTCCAGCTGGACGCTGCACATGGCGAGCATCATCATTTTCAGCACGCTGTGGGGTATTGCTTTGAAGGAGTGGCGAGGAGTGAGCCGGCGAACTAAAGTGCTGGTGTTTTTGACGCTGCTGACGCTGGTGGGTTCAACCGTGATTGTCGGCTACGGCAACTATATGGGCATCCATCAGTAGGGGCGCGTATCGAGAAGGTCTAAGGAATCTGATAAGAAACTGAAATGCAAGTTCAAAAAACAAATAAAAATCGTGAGGTTCGTGCGATCCCACTCATCGCAAAAAGCGCGATGAATGGGGCACAGTTTCATCCCCGCGCAGGTCGGAAACGCCGGTGGCGAACTCTGAACAAGCTGCCGGCTTTCCCTCAGTAGCTAAGGCCCCGATCATTTTGCGGCATCTGCGGCACGACTAACGTCGCGCCCTTTCAAAACATCGACCTTTTCAGTGTGTCTCTAAGGTTACCTTTGTTGTGAAGCGGCGACTTCGTGTACCCCGCTTGCGGCCTCAGATAATGTTTCCGCCCAGCGGTGCATTGCATCTCTTTGCAATGGTCCGCCTTGGGCCTCGCTCGATGCCAATTGAACTGCGAAG
>JANXQR010000073.1 GCA_025353435.1 Acidobacteriota bacterium
CCCGGGCAACGATTCTGCGGGCAAGCCGTTTTACGGCCCCTACGAGGCGCAAGAACTTTTCGCCAAGTACGAGGAAGAAATCGGCGTGAAGATGGTGAAGTTCAGCATGATGGTGTAAGGGTTCGGCGAATTAATAATGGATTTTCAAATATATCTTTTCTCATTGTTTTGTGTTGGTTGCAACGATTTCCACAGGTTGGGCACTTGACAACTTTTTTGGGAGGTTGGATTTGAGGTCTCCACCCATTCACGATGAAGCCTTGATTGGATGGGGCACCCACTTGACTGGTGTGGTTAAAGGTTGGCCACCCGGCGCGTTCCAGCTTTCTTTCTCGATGAACACCAAATCTCTGAGTCAACGGTGGAGTTTGCACTAAGCTCTTTCTATGGCGGATCGCACAGCGTACACGGCAATCACATTGGGAATAGCGGTAAGCGTTGAGCCGGTTTATCTTGAGGCGCAATCATCGCCGGGCAATGCGCAGTTTTTCTGGGCCTATCGAGTGACCATCGAGAATCAAGGACGGGAAACGGTGCAATTGTTGAGCCGGCACTGGATGATCACGAATGCGCGTGGCGAGTTGACCGAGGTCAAGGGCCCGGGTGTTGTTGGAGAACAACCAGTTCTCAAGCCGGGCGAGAGCTTTGAATATACGAGTGGCGCGCCGCTTAACACACCGTCGGGAATGATGGGCGGGGCTTACCAGATGGAGAGCGAGAGCGGGGAGCGGTTTGATATTGAGATACCCACGTTCTCTCTGGATATTCCGAATCAGGGTGTGTTGCTGAATTAGTTATCAGAGATCAGGTAAGGGGGAGCAGCGGGCAGGTGCAGGGGCGCGGACGAAGAAGCGTTCAGTGACTGGACGCTCACCACCCCACGATGCAGCCGGCGCGCGAGTCGGATACGTTGCTGTGTTCACGTACGGTTCCCAACTCAACCCCGCTCCCCATCCCCACCGTTCTCTCATCGCGAAAATATGTGACGGTAGTTGTGCGTTCGCAAAGTAAGCAGCGAGTTATCCGGCCATCCTGTAGCTGACAGTGAAGGAAGGTATTTAATGGCTTGGATGACTTGGACTATAGGCTGCCTTATCGCAACAATATTCATCACTCTTATGTGGCATTCCATCGATCCCAGAGGCGATTTCTGGCTTATTTGTGCCCGTCTTGCCAGTGGTGTCCTGGTCGCAGTGCTGGCGACCAAGTATTGGATGTTCATGATTCCCGTTGCGGTGCTGGCGAGCCTGGTAGGAACTGCGGAGTGGTACATGCGGCAGCCCCCGGCCCCGACGGCCAAGCTGGCGCGCGCGGTGGACCGACGCAACTGAATCTGGAAACGGCTTCACTTCAACTTACTTTCGTGATTACCCATTCCTTGCCGAGGAGGTGTGGGTACATCACTTCCAGTATGTCGTTGACCCGAGTGATGAACTCAATTCGTGAGTTGAAGCCGATCCGGCC
>JANXQR010000096.1 GCA_025353435.1 Acidobacteriota bacterium
GTAATGTCTCCGTACTCCGCCTTCAAAATCGCCGCCAGACCCATATCCATCTTGTTGATGATCGATTGCGGCGTTATGCCGTGCTCCTCGTTATAAGCCATCTGAACCGTCCGCCGCCGGTCGGTCTCATCAATCGCTCGCCGCATCGAGTCCGTCATCTTGTCGGCATACAAAATCGCGCGCCCTTCCAAATGCCGCGCCGCTCGCCCCATGGTCTGAATCAGCGATCCCGATGAGCGCAGGAACCCTTCCTTGTCCGCATCGAGAATCGCCACCAGCGAAACCTCCGGCAGATCGAGCCCCTCCCTCAGTAGGTTGATCCCGATCAGCGCGTCGAACTCGCCCTTGCGCAGTCCCACCAACAGCTTCACGCGCTCCAGCGTCTCAATCTCCGAATGCATGTAACGGCACTTCACGCCCACTTCCGTGTAGTAGCCGGCCAGGTCCTCCGACATGCGCTTGGTCAGCGTGGTCACCAGCACCCGCTCATTGCGCTTGGCCCGGTCGCGAATCTCCGCCAACAAATCGTCAATCTGGCCCTTCACTGGCCGTATCTCCACCTGAGGATCCACCAGCCCAGTGGGCCGGATCACCTGCTCCACCACCACGCCCGCCGAGCGAGTCAGCTCATACGGCCCCGGCGTGGCCGAAACATAAATGGCCTGCTGCACGCGGTTCTCGAACTCCTCAAACTTTAGCGGCCGGTTGTCCGTCGCACTAGGCAAACGAAATCCATAATCCACCAGGTTCTGCTTGCGGCTCCTGTCCCCGTGCCACATCCCGTGCACCTGCGGAATCGTCGCGTGGCTCTCGTCAATAAAGAGCAGATAATCGCGCGGAAAATAATCCAGCAGCGTCGGCGGCGCCTCCCCCGGCAGCCTCCCCGAGAAATGCCGTGAGTAGTTCTCAATCCCATGGCAGTAACCCATTGACTTGATCATCTCCAGATCAAACCGCGTCCGCTGGTTCACCCGCTGCGCCTCAACCATGCGCCCCTGCGACTCCAGTGTCGCCACCCACTCCGTCAACTCGTTCACGATCGAATCAACGGCCGACGCCTTCCGCTCCGGCATCACCACGTAATGGCTCTTGGGATAAATCGGCAGCCGCGAGTACTTCTGCTTCACCGTCCCAAACAGCGGATCGATCTGCGACAGTGATTCAATCTCATCCCCGAACAGCTCAATCCGATATGCAAATTCGTCATAAGTGGGGAACACCTCAATAATGTCGCCGCGCACCCGAAATGCCCCGCGCCGGAAGTCCCCATCGTTGCGTTCGTAAAGAATTTCCACCAGCCGCCGCGTAATGTCCTTCCGGCTGATCCGCTGCCCCTTCTCGAGCAGCAGCAGCATCCCGAAGTAAGCCTCCGGCGACCCCAGTCCGTAAATGCAACTCACCGAGCTCACAATGATCGCGTCGCGTCTTTCAAACAGCGATCGAGTCGCCGAAAGCCGCATCTTGTCCAGCTCCTCGTTGATTGTTGCTTCCTTTTCGATGTACAAATCACCTGCCGGAATGTAGGCCTCGGGCTGGTAGTAGTCGTAATAGCTCACAAAATATTCAACCGCATTACCCGGAAAAAATTGCTTGAACTCGTGATAGAGCTGCGCCGCCAGCGTCTTGTTGTGCGCCAGAATCAGCGCCGGCCGATTGCACTGTTCAATCACCTTTGCCATCGTGAACGTCTTGCCGGATCCGGTCACGCCCAGCAGCACCTGGTGCTTCTCTCCCGCTGCCAATCCGGAGACGAGTTCCTCGATGGCGCGGGGCTGATCGCCGCGTGGTTTGTACTGGGAGACGAGCTGAAAGTCCATGTCCAGAATTATAGCGTAGAGGCGAATATGAGGCGAAACGTCGTCCGCCTTGTCTGGTTCCGCTTTCTATTCTCTTTTCATAACCTATTTATCCCTCACACGTAGACGACACACATATTTAAATCAACCAGATACGTACAAACGACCAGGCGCATTTGCGGTCCTTGACAGGCACCTTCTAAAGCACTTACAAAGCTCATTTCTGAATGTCTGCTTTAAGCTGTTTTTTCCTCACGAAAACTGGATGCGAACTGAACGCCCACTTTGTTCCACATCAACTCGCAAAAATCCGACTGTAGCAAACTTGAAATCGAACCAACCGGGAGCAGGCAGTCTGCATCCTTAAATCAGAGAGGCCGGGTGGGTTTTTGCCTCTCTTCTGGATTCAGTCTTCTGCCCCGCATTCTAATACTACGGACAGGTGAAAATATGCCATCCCCTACATCGATCCACATTCCGCTCGCTTCCGCGTATCTCTGCCAGGATTGCAATTGCGTTTCGAATTGCTCGCGGCGGTGCCCGGCTTGCGCCTCTGAGGTTCTGATGGGGCTTGCAGGCATTCTCGACCGCGAAGTTGAAGAGGTCGCGATCCCACAGATGAGCTACACATACTTCCCGTCAATGGTGGCCTGAGAGCTCACCAGACTAAGGGAACTAACCGTATGCAATACCGATCCGCCGGAGTTATCGGCGATCGAAGACACGAAACGCCGTGACCCCAGATCCGGCGTTTTGTGTGTAAATCTAATCGTTCAGCAACCTTCGGCCTCACTTCACGATCTGCTTCCATGGCGCGCCACCAATAGCCGTCCGAGCCGCTGCCGCAACCGTCCGCTTTTCCGCCTCGCTGAGCGCATCGGAAAGCACGTTATTGCTATTGGCAGGATCAAGGAATCGCGCCTGCCAAAAAGGGCCGCGAAGATGCTCGAACACAGCGTGGATATTAGCCGAAAGATACGGCGTGGACTGCGTGCCAAGCACCCGAATCACCGCCAG
>JANXQR010000127.1 GCA_025353435.1 Acidobacteriota bacterium
TTGATGTCCGCCGAGATTTCTCTCTTTGTGGCACCATCTTCAATGAGTTTCTTAAGGTCTTTTAATTCCCTATGAATCTAAACTCCAACACCCGCGAGTTGGTCTTCAAGATTCCTGAACTCATCGAATACCTCTCCTCCATTACCCCGCTCCTCCCGGGCGACATCATCTCCACCGGCACGCCTCCCGGCGTCGGTCTCGGCCGCACCCCCAAGCGCTGGCTCAAACCCGGCGAAACCGTCACCGTCACCGTCGAAGGCCTCGGCTCCCTCACCAACCCCGTAGTCGCGGAATAAAAACAGAAATGCGGGACCGGTATCCACACTCCCCGGCCCCGCATTGCATTCAGTCCCTCAATCCCTCAGTCCCTAGCCCAGCGCCACACTAGGATCAGCCTCCACCTCCTCCGCATCCGGCTCCGACCCCAGCCATCCATACAGAGCCACCCCAACAAAGCAAATCGCCGGCACCACGTAGGCCAGCGCGATGCCTAACACATCCGCCATCCGCCCCATAATTGGCGGGATCGCCGCCCCGCCCACGATAGACATCACAATCATCCCCGAGCCCGTCTTCGTCTTGGTCCCCAGCCCCTTCACGCCCAGCGCAAAAATTGTGGGATACATCATCGACATAAAGAAACTCACCGCTATCAGGCACCCAACCCCCAGCCATCCGGGCCTCAGCACCGCCATCGTGCATATCACCGCGTTCAATGTCGCATACACCCCCAGCAGCTTTCCGGCGTGCACAAACCGCAGCAGCCACGTCGAAATAAACCGGCCCGTCGTAAACGCCACCAGCGCCCCTGTCAGCCAATAGCCCGCATTTCGCTCGCCGAGACCCGTGTATGTCTGAACGTAAGGAATTTGCCAACTCCAGGCCCCCACCTGCGCGCCCACAGCCAAAAACTGTGCCACCACCGCCAGCACAAAATGTTTCCGCCTCA
Source organism: Acidobacteriota bacterium (assembly GCA_025353435.1). Lineage (GTDB taxonomy): Bacteria > Acidobacteriota > Terriglobia > Terriglobales > Acidobacteriaceae > Telmatobacter. The sequence goes on from JANXQR010000127.1 coordinate 950, forward strand.
TCAGTGGCTTCGATCTGTCCGTCTCCAGAGTATTTCGCGAATAGTCCAGCCCCGTGTGCGGAAACGTTGTCCGCCCAATCAGCACCGCCCACAGCAGCACCAGAGCCCCCAGCACCAGGTAGGGCACCACCACCCGCAGCGTCTCGCCCTTCAGATACGAGGCATACGTGCCTGCCGTCTGCATTGCCGTCACCTGGTCCGGCTTCAGTTCGATTCCCGAAAAAATAAACCGGCTCCCAATCAGCACCGCCGTAATCGAGCCCAGCGGATTGAACGCCTGCGACAAATTCACCCTCTGCGCCGCCGTCTCCGCATCGCCAAGTTGAATGGTGAATGGGCTCGCCGCCGTCTCCAGAAACGCCAGTCCACTCGCAATCACAAACAGCGCCGTCAAAAAGAACCAGTACTGCCCCACGTGCGCCGCCGGCCAGAACAAAATGCACCCCGACCCATACAGGAACAGCCCGATCATGATTCCAGCCTTGTACCCCGCGCGCCGCATGATCTCGCCCGCCGGCATGGCAAGAAAGAAGTACCCCATGTAAAACGCAAACTGCACCAGCCCCGCCTGCAGCCGATTTATCTCAAATGACTTCATGAACTGCCGAATCAAAATGTCGTTGAAGTTGTTGGGAATCGCCCACAGAAAAAACAGCGCCGTCACCAGCACAAACGGCACCATCCGCCCCACTGGCACCAGCGGCGCCCGCAGGCTTCGCCCATTCCCCGCACTACTCACAATCGGACCAGTATGCAAAGACTTTCCTCTCTCTCAGGCGGATTAGAAAACGCTTCCAACCGCACGCACCGTTCTACCCAATCCAACCACTCACTGGCAAACAGCGACGCCCCACCGTCGCCGAAGTCCCAACTTCGCTAGCTCCGCTTCCCCCTCACGAGCAATAATCCAATTGACATGGACCTGACCGGCACATCTTTCCTGGGAACCCACCGCGGCTCCCAAACCGACGAAAACTTCTACGCCCAAAACCCCTCAACCGGCGCCCCATTCGACCCTCCGTATTATTCAGCCACCACGGACGATCTCAACCACGCCGTTAAACAGGCCGCCGAAGCCTTCTCGTCCTACAGCCAGCTATCAGGTCAGAAAAAGGCTGCCTTCCTGCGCCGCATTGCCGACGCTCTCGACGTAAATAAACAAGCCCTAGCCGAGCGCGCCCACCTTGAAACCGCCCTCCCCATGCCACGTCTTCTAGGCGAAGTCGGCCGCACCAGCAACCAGCTCCGCCTCTTCGCCTCAGTAGTTGAA
>JANXQR010000136.1 GCA_025353435.1 Acidobacteriota bacterium
AAACCGGTGCAACAGCGCCTCCTGTGTCGAGCTGATTTGGTCCGTCATGGTGGTTTCGCCGTACACCCCCATATCCCGATCTATTGCGTGAAGGGCCTTCACCATCTCCGGCAGCAGCGCCTTCTCATCACCCGCCGTGCGCACCGCTACCGAAAATCCGTTATCGGCGTTCTGGTACATCGCCTCGTACTCCGCCGGCCAGATTTCGCCATCCAGCCCGCCTTCCCGGACATCGGCAATCACACCCACAATCTCGCGCATCGACTTTGGGTCCAGCGCCCCATTTGCCACCTTCTGACCCACCGGATCCTCACCCGGAAAATACTTCCGCGCCAGCGCCTCATTGATCACAATTGCCTGCGGCTTTCCGGCCGAGTCACCGTCAGTAAATACCCGCCCACGCACCAGCTTCGCCTTCAGGGTGTCGAAGTATCCCGGCGTCACCTCGCGCTCATTTACGTCGTTGTGTTCCCCGTGATATGGCTTGCCCACCACGCGAATCCAATCCGTATTGCAGTTGCATTGCACCGGCAGATCCGTCGTCAACCCCACCGCGGTCACGCCCGGCAGAGCCAACATCCGTCGGATCACTTCGCGATTGAGTGCCACTGCCTGCTCCGGTTTCCCGTACTTGCTGTCCGGCGCCATCACCTGCACTGTCCCAAGGTGAGTCGTGTCAAATCCGTTCTCCACGTGCAGCAGGCGATAGAAGCTCTGCCCCAGCAGCGCAGCACCAACAAGCAGCACCACCGCCACGGCGAGTTCCACCACCACCAGGTTCGCTCCCAGCCGCTGCCACAGCCTTCCTGCCGCCGCGCGGCCCCCTTCGCCAAGGCCCGAGCGGATGTCTTGAAACGACAGCCTCAGCACCGGGGTAAGCGCCAACAGCAGCGCAGCACCCACCGCAATGCCCACCGCAAACAATGCTGTGTGCGCATTCACGCCCACGCCGTCAAGGAACGGTATCCCGCTCGCAACTGACTGGGGAACCAGGCGCTTCATCAGCGTCATGATCCAAGCTCCAATCACCACGCCGCCAAGGCAGCCCACACCGCCCAGCAGCAAACCCTCCGTCACAAATTGCCGCATCAAACGCACTCGAGTCGCGCCCAGCGCTCCCCGCACGGCAATCTCGCGCCGGCGGCTCTCTGACCGCACCAGCACAAGGCTCGCCACGTTCACACTCGCAATCAGCAGCAGCAGCCCCGCACCGCCCAACAGTGTGAGCAGAACTGGCCGCACCTGGCCCACAATCAACTCCGAAAGCGGCGCCACGAATGCGCCCTGGCCCTGGTTCGAGCCCGGATACTGCTTCTCAAGTTGGGCGGCAATCCCCTTCAGATCCTCAAGCGCCGCCTGCATCGTCACGCCGTCCCGCAGTCTGCCCACAGCAAACAGGTTGTGGCAGCTTCGCCGCTCTTCGCACCCGCTTCTTTTATCCAGAAGCGGAACGTAAAATTCCGCATTCCCACGGGGTGCAAACACGAACTCACGCGGCAGCACGCCCACAATGGTGTACGCGTCCCCGCTCAACGTGACGGACTGCCCAACAACATTCTGATTTCCCGCGAATCGCTTAAGCCACGCTCCATACGTCAGCATCACCGTCTTCGCGCCGCCCGGTTTGTCCTCGCCCGAAAGGAAATCCCGCCCCAGCATCGGCTTCACCCCCAACGCGCGAAAAAATCCGTCGCTTACCCGCGCCCCAGGCACCGGAATTGCTCCATCCGGCTTTGCCAGCAGATAACCCGTGCCTGAGTATGCCTCCAGCAAAGTGAACGACCGATTCAGCTGCTTCCAGTCCTCGTAGTCGGCGCGCGAAAGATTCGATCGCGGAAACATCGAGCCTCGTTCGGCCACGTCCATCAGCCTGTCGGGACTCGCATACGGCAGCGGCTGCAACAGCGCCGCGTCCACAAATCCGAAGATGGCCACGCTCACGCCCATCCCCAGCGCAAGGATCAGCACCGCCGTTACTCCAAATCCTGGACTCTTGCGCAACT
>JANXQR010000161.1 GCA_025353435.1 Acidobacteriota bacterium
TTCAACGTTCAATCCAGACTGGGGATGTATCAGCGACTCGGTGCTGTCGTGCTGGAGCCGGCATCTGACCGGAATTGCCGCGGTTGCCGATGTGAACCACTTGGTGCTGCCGAAGCTTGGAGTGGAAGCAGAAGCGCGGTGGCTTCACTGGGGCGGCCCGGGCGGTGGCCTGATCCAATCGAACTATTTGTTGGGCCCACGCTACCGGTTGGTTCGGTTCTACAAGCTTTCAGTTTACGGAAAGGGCCTGCTTGGCGAGAGCTGGATGACAATTCCGGGGGGGTATGGCTCGCACCGGTATTTCACCTTCGCGATGGGGCCTACAGCGGAATACAAATTGACGAAGAGGCTGGCCGTGCGGGCGGATTATGAATATGAGATATGGCCAAAATTCAGCGGAATCAGCACGCTGCCGAGTCACAAGCTTACGCCGAACGGATTGAGTTTCGGGGCGACTTATCGGGTCTGGTAGCGGGTGGCGGCGCTGTGAATGCGCTGCGATCCGGCAGGCGGCTGTAATGGGATGTCTGGCAAGCTGCGCTTGCCGCGCTACTTCACGGGAATTCGGAATACGGTGACGGAGTTGGGGCGGAGTTGCGCCTGGATGGTGGTGGAGCTGACCGCCAGCGTTGAGGACTCGGGCGCGACGTCGGTGGGGTGGTCGAGGCTATTTTCCGCGGTCAGGTCGGAGGTGCCGAGGGTGGTGACTTTGGCGGAGCCATTCGGGGTGATGCCGGTGAGCTGAATTTGGGTGGCGCGGGTTTCGGCCGAGACGTTGACGGCGGTAATGATTAGCTCATGGGTGCGGTCGTCGACGGAGGCCACGGTGTATAGGCCGGCCTCGGCGTGAGGCGTGCTGGGAACGACGCGGGTGCCGATGTTGTTGGCGAAGATTTTCTGGACGTAGTAATCCGTGGTGCCGTAGGAGCGCAGGTTGTCGAGCCAGATGGCGTCGGGGGTCCACTGCCATGCGTCGATGTGGGCGAATAGCGGGGCGTAGGAGGCCATGGCGACGACGTCGGCGTTGCGCTCGAGGCCGGTCATGAAGGCGGCTTCAGAGAGGGCGGTCTGCCAGTTGTTGCGATTTTTGGGACTGACGGCGGCGCCAGTGGATTGTGCGGCATATTCGCCGGCGAAGATTTTGGGACCGGAGCGGTCGTAGTTGTCGTAGCGATTGCTGTTGTCGAGGAACCACTGCGGGCTCATGTAGTAGTGCTCGTCGACGATGTCGGGGTGGAGATTGCGCCAGTTGGCCCACATCTCGTCGAATTGCTGGCCCGAGGGTGAAGGGCCGGCGGGGACGATGAGTTTGATTTCTGGGTGGCTGGATTTGATGGCTTCATTGAAAAGCTTGTAGCGGTCGATGTAGCGCGGGCCCCACTGCTCGTTGCCGACGCCGATCATTTTTAGATTGAAGGGCGCGGGATGGCCCATCTGCGCGCGGATTTTGCCCCAAGGCGTGTCGACGGGACCGTTGGCGAATTCGATGAGGTCGAGGGCGTCCTGAATGTATTCGTGGATCTCTTCGATCTTGGCGGTCTCGCTGGAGTTGAATTGGCAGGCCATGCCGCAGTTGAGGATTGGGAGCGGGCTGGCGCCGATGTCTTCGGCGAGTTGGAAGTACTCGTAGAAGCCGAGGCCGAAGGACTGGAAGTAGTCGGGCGTGGGGCGGTGATCGAACTCATCATTCCACCGATTGATGATGGTCTTGCGTTCGGTGATGTCGCCGACGGTGGTCTTCCAGCGATAGCGGTTGGCGAGGACGCGGCCTTCCACGATGCAGCCGCCGGGGAAGCGCATGAAGCCGGGGTGCATGTCGGCGAGGAGCTGCACCAGGTCTTTGCGGAGGCCGTTGGGGCGGTGCTTCCAGGTGTCGACGGGGAAGAGCGAAACCATGTCGAGGTCGACGGAGCCCTTCTGATCGAGGAAGATGTTGAACTGTGCGTGTGCGCTGGTGGCGGTGGCGCGGATGATGGTTTCGTAGCGTTTCCACGTGCCGTTGAAGCCGGTGAGCGTGCCGGTGCCGATTTCGTGGCCTGCTCCGATTGCGCCGGTGGCTCCGTCAGAAATTGTGGCGCGAATCGACGCAGGGCCGGAGGTGCGGACCCAGGCGGAGAAGCGATATTCTGCGCCTTCCTTTACACCAATGCCGCGGAAGCCAGAGTTATAGAAGCCGTAGCCGGGAGCGAGGGCGGTGGCGCGGAGGTAGTGCGGGTTGTTGACGTTGAGAGGCGCGTCGGTGTGGATGCTGATCTCGCCCGGGGAGAGGCCGATGCCGCCGGTCTGCGTATAGGGGAGAACGACCTTCCAGCCCGTGAGTGGCTCGTCGAACTCGAAGGAGCGGTTCTTGATGAGTTCGGGATAGAGGCCGCCGTCTGCGCCGAAATTGATGTCTTCGAAGAAGACGCCGAACATGATGGATGGGATTGGGGCGCCGGGGTGGGCGGCGTCGACGGTGATGACGGCGGGGGATTGGGCGTGGAGGGCGGCGGTGATGCCGAGGGCGAGGATCGTGAAGAGGATTTTCGAGCGCATAGTGGTCGGGGTCATTCTATAGCGCGCGGGGGAGTGTGTGGATCACGGTGGGGCGGGGTTCGTGGAATCCCATGTCTCAAAAGCGAGACATGGGGCACCCACAATGTTCAATTTCTGTTTGACAATCCATAACCAAATGATTATGGTTTTGAAATGCAACGCGCCGCCGCAGACCGACTGTTCAAAGCTCTCGCTGATCCGACCCGGCGTGGGCTCTTTGAGCGGCTGACGCGGGATGGGGAACAGACTGTTCATGCGTTGACGGTGCGTGCTGGTGTGTCGCAGCCGATGGTGTCAAAGCACCTGACGATCCTGAAGCGCGCGAAGCTGGTGCATCATCGGCGCGAGGGACGGGAGACACACTACAGCGCGCAACCGCAAGCCCTGGCGCCTCTGGCTGACTGGATGACCCAATACGGAACATTCTGGCGCGACCGATTTGATCAACTCGAAAACCTACTGGAAAGGATGGACAAATGACCACTACCACCGCCCCGACACGCACTCTCGTCATTGAACGGGAGATGCTGCATTCGCCGGAAAAGATCTGGCGAGCCCTCACTGAAGGCCAACTGATCGAACAGTGGCTGATGAAGAACGAATTCCAGCCCGTCGTTGGCCACCGGTTCAACTTCCAATCCACGCCCGTGCAGAATTGGGACGGGATCATCAACTCGGAGGTCCTGGTTGTCAAACCGATTACACGGCTCGCGTATGGCTGGAGTTCCATGGGGTTGGAGACCGTTGTCACGTGGACGCTGACGCCGACCGCGGGCGGCACGAATCTCCGCATGGAGCAATCGGGATTCCCAACGGACCCGAGTACCGATATCTACTACAAGGGCGCGAACTGGGGCTGGCAAGGATTCATCGGCAAGCTGGAGCGCGTGGCCGGAGAGGAGAACTGACCATGACAGCAAAATCCATTGTTTATTGGACGATGACCATTCTCGTCGCGCTTCCCATCGGAACCGGCGGTGTCGGGCAGATCGCACAATATCTGGGCAACCCCCATGGCACGGTGCCGCAGCTTGGCTACCCGATGTACTTTTTCGCCATCCTGGGAGTTTGGAAGGCGCTCGGAGCCATTGCCATTCTGGTGCCGGGATTTCCGCGGCTCAAAGAATGGGCGTATGCGGGAATCTTCTTTGACCTGACGGGGGCGGCGGCATCGTGCGCGGCGGTGGGCGGTTACGGTGCTTACGGATTTCACGTGATCGCGCCGCTCATCATCACTGGTTTTTGTGTGGCATCGTGGGCGCTGCGACCGCCAAGCCGTATTGTCGGTGTGCTGTCTCCGGCCACGAGCGGCGGCGCACGGACGTGACTGAACCTTTGCGAAAGGAATCGACATGAGCATGAGTGAGCAAGCGAGCGGGGAAGCGGCTTCCCGGCTGATTGATCGGCGGATCCTCGAACTTGAGGGATGGCGCGGGGAGGCCCTGGCGCGCATGCGGGCGCTGATTCTGGAAGCCGATCCCGAGATTGTGGAGGAGTGGAAGTGGATGGGCACTCCGGTGTGGTCGCACCACGGGATT
>JANXQR010000458.1 GCA_025353435.1 Acidobacteriota bacterium
GTTCTGGTGCCAGTCGATGTTGCCGACATACTGCGTGATCAGGATCAGTGCGGGAGCAAGTTCATGCTGGATGCCGAGGCTGAACTGCGCCACGGCCGGATCCGGATAGTAAGTGTTGAGCGAGTTGAATCCCTGTGTGAAGGTCGGCGTGGAAGCCTGACTGCCGGCCTGCCAGTTGTAGCTGGGGTTAGTGAACTCGACGTTGTTGGCAACCGGTGTGCTGATGAATGGAGGCGATCCAGCCGCGTCGTAGATGTCGTTGCCTTGAATGCGCTCGTAGAAAGTACCAAAGCCGCCGCGCAGCACTGTCTTGCCGTTGCCGGCTAGATCATAGGAGAAACCAACCCTGGGCATGAAGGTCTTGTAGTCGTTCTTGACCAATGCGGTGGGTGTGCCTCCCTGGCCGGCAATATCGACTCCGTTCATATAAAACGTACCGATCGAGTTGGATTGCAGACCGGGAGCATTCGTCTTAAATGAACCGTCCGGATTGAAATTGTCTGCGATGGTAAGCCCCGGCTGGTAATGCGCAGGATTGAAATTGGAAACCTGGTTGTTGCGTTCCCATGTGTGAGGCATCATGTCGTAACGGAAGCCATACTGCACACTCAACCGGCTATTCACATGCCAGTTGTCTTCACCATAGGCTGAGATGGTGCTGTTTACGTAATGGTTGATGGGATTCGCATTCGACTGGCTGAATTGAGTGGACAGGCCGAGCAGAAAGTCTAAGTACGAATCGCCCGTGAGGTTGCCCGTGGGTCCGGCGGGTGAGGTTGCGGTTGCCACGTTCCAGCCATCGTTGAAGGTGTAGTCTCCCTCAGAATTCTTGCCGATAACCTGGTTCTTGGTATAGCGGTTGTAGCCGCCGCCGAACTTCATTTGATGTTTGCCCTTGGTCCAGGAAAGGCCAAATACCTCGGCAAAGTCTTCGGCGCCGTTGGTCCAGGGATCGTTTCCAGGACCCCAGCTGGTGCCGACTGTTTTCCAACTGATATCTGGCAGGCGATTGCCCACGTTGTTCGCCAGCGGGAAATAAGTACCGGTGCTCCAACCCGAGGGCTTTGTGAAGCCTGCGGATACAGTGGAAACCGGAATGATGGCGATCTTGTTACCGTTGTAGTTGAATGCAGCTTCGAGCAGCACGGTAGGCGCTAGCGTACCGGTCAGCTTGATGACTGCGGCATAAGCCGGGTTGCTGAAGTTGGACCCGATGGTCGGATAGTTGTCGGCCTGCCACTCTGGAGTGGCCTCGGTTGTGTCCATTGCATCATGGATGTAGTGACCGAAGAGCTGCCACTTCTCGTTGATGTTGTGATCGATGCGGAATAGATCTTCACGCACGTTGACAGGCAGATGGCCGCCGGTCGGGGTGTAGCTTCCGTCCGCGTTGGTCGCCGCCGGGAGATTCTTGGTCGCGTTGAAGAGCAGAGCGTTGGCATCCAGCAGGTCGCCTGGAATGGTATTGCCTGGGAACGGTTGGCCCATCGTCAAGCCGTGGCTCGCGAATTTCGCGATCAGTGCCGGATCAGCGACTGTCGGCACAATCATCGCCGCGGCAGGATTGTAAGCAGGAATCAAGTAGCTGAATGTGGCAGCGGATGTGACGATATCCCCTGCGGGCAGAGTCTTGATCGCATTGGTCGAGACACCTGTGACCTCTTTGCGCCACTCTTCGTTGTAGAAGAAGAACGTCTTCTGCCTGGCCGAATTATAGAGGTGAGGAATGATCACCGGGCCGCCGATGTTGGCGCCGTAGACGTTGTAGCGGAGCTCCGACTTCTTGGAGTTCTGTCCGTGGTTGTTATCGAAATAATTGTGCGCATCCAGGGCGTCGTTGCGATTGAATTCCCATGCGCCACCGTGAAAAGTCTTCGCGCCGCTCTTGATGGACATCGTAATGGTGCCGCCGGAGGCTATGCCGTAGTCCGGAGGATAGTTGCTGGCCAGTACCTGAAACTCGCCCAGCGCGTCCTGGGAAGGCATAACCGACATTTTGCCGCCTGAACCGCGGTCATACGCTTCGGCGCCGTCGATCATCCAGACGTTGTGTGCCTGGTTGAGGCCGTTGAAGCTGATGGAGTAGTTTGCGGTCACCGAGAATGGGCTCTGCAGGTCAGGCAGATTGCCGCTGACGCCAAGTCCCAATGCCGCCAGACCGATGACGTTGCGGCCGTTGGTCGGCAGCTCAGTGATCTGCTGTTCGTTGATGAGCGTACTTACTACATTGGAGTCAACCTGAACTGCCAAGGCGTTGGCCTCGACCGTCACTGTTTGCGTCTCAATACCCACAGTGAGCTTGACGTCGACCCGGAAGGTACGGGAAATGTCGACCACGACGCCTTTCTGCTCGTAGGTTTCAAACCCCGGGGCCGTCACCTTGACGTTGTATTTGGCAGCATTCAAACCGGGTATATCGTACAATCCGGTTCCATCGCTGACCATGGATTTCGTGAAGCCTGTCGCTGGATCAGTGAGCGTAATGTTTGCTCCCGAAACGACCGCTCCCGTCTGGTCCGTGACGATGCCGTTGATCTCAGAATTAGCTTGTGCAAATAATCCTGCGCATCCCAATACCAAGAACAGCGACAACAGGAGATACCAGTATCTGGCTTGTTTCATGTGGCCTTTCCACTTCAAGAATTGTTACTGTTTGCGTTGCTGTTTGGGTTCTTGCCTTTGCCGTTTCCACGGTTTGTCAGGCACGCAACGAATTGGATCGAATCCAAAACACTGAATCCGAGGTCTGATGAGACGGTCGAGCTACATTCGGCTAATTGTTTGCCTCTTGTCCGAGCCGTTCCCTGCAGCATCGCGGCAAGAAGCGAATGAGTGCCATCCTGTTGGCGGTGCATTGCCGCGGAAGCAAGTACAGCCCGCTTACCCGCGCCGGTGTATGTTCGGAATTCAAACCATTTCTGCCCCGGCACTCGGATGGGCATCACTTCTGAGGCTTTAAAGGGAGAGGTCTTTATCCCCCAAGCGGCTGGTGCCAGTGATCAAACGTTTTAGCTAAAGGTCCAACGACTGCTACCACCAAGCCGACATTCATTTAATGCGCTCGGTGGCCCAACTCTCTGTACCCGTCGTCACAGCCTTGAGGAGGCTTCTCAGACAGTCAGCAAACCGGAGCGGTCAACAAGAGCGTTTATTGAATGGACTCATTCGGGCTGTAGGACGTGCTGGATACCAACCTGTTGTGGCGCCCATCTTTCTGCGAAATCAACAAACGACACTTAGACCCTACTCCCAGCGAAAGACTGCTGCTGCAAGTTGACGAGCATTTCCATGCGCAATTCGAGAATGGAACTCCCAGAATGGGAATGGTCTTGTGAGCCTCAAATAAATATGGATCCGGAGCGCCACGTTCTCTATTAAACTGTGCGCAGGATTTTCTCCAAGGCATCTTTCCCCAAAGAACAATCGGGCATTTCCTACCCATCCCAAATCACAGTACAGGAGGTCATCCCATGAGATCTCAGCGAGTTTCTAAAACCAGGAGCTGTCGCCCATTGCTGAAGTGTGCGCTATGGGTGTGTGGACTTGGATCCCTGGGCGCAGTCGCCCTCTCACCGCTGGTCGGCCAGGGGATGCTTCAAAGCAGCTCTCCTCATCTTCCACCCGAACTGAACCGCATCCCCGATGCAAACCGCATCAACCACATCAATGAAAGTCAGCCGCAGCAGGCACACTTCGAAGCAGTCAACGCAGAACGTAAAAAGCAGATGGCAGAGGACGCTTCAAAATTGCTCGAGCTCGCCGCCGACTTGAAGTCTGAGTTGGATACCACCAATAAGGACACGCTCTCGCTCAACGTGATTCGCAAGGCGGACGAGATCGAAAAGCTGGCCCATACCGTGAAGCAAAAGATGAAGCTCGCAGCAGGGTCAATGTAGGTTGTGCTTTAGGTAATATGTTCACCGGCAGAATCAACTCACTTGAATATTTCAAGAGCTTATTGGGAGTTCGAAAGTAGGTACGCTAGTTCCACGGAATCTGTCTCCCAGTATACGAGGGCAAAAGGGGAGGCAGAGACCAGATCGCGGCTGCTTCTGCATAGGATTGGTGCTCGGTAAGTCGCTGGCGAGGCTTTGACGGAGAATCTCCCACACACGATCTCACCCACGATTGAGAGTGTCTTTCTGGCAATTTCCGAAGTGCGTCAACTCTACACGACAGAATTTGAGAAAGGACCTTATTTCACGGTCAAGGTAAACGTGGCTGTAGGTGTCGGTGCCACCGCGGGGTTTCCAGTCCCGGTGACGGTAAAGGTATATGTTCCGGCCGTCGTCCCGGGAGTGGTTATTGCGCCACCGCCACTTCCTCCTCCACCGCCACCACAGCCTGGGATACTTCCGAACGCCACCATCACCACAAAAATGCCAATAAGGGACCGCCAGTTGCGCCGTTTTGTAGGGATCCAAAGGAACATGAGGAAGGCGAAAATGGCTCCGCTTTCGGCGCCAGCCAAACCCCTGCCTTCACCTACACCAGGCCGCGACATTGCTGTTGTGGGCGCCGTGGTGCTCACGGTGACAGTCGCAGTTCCCGTCGAAGTGCTACCGCCCAGGGTAACGGTTGAACTGCCGTTGGAGCAGGTGGGCAGATGTGCCGCGCCAGCGGGGCTCGATGTCAGAGCGCAGGTAATGGTGACGGCGCCCGAAAAACCAGTCGTTGTGCTCATCGTCACGGTCGAGGTTGAGGATGTACCTGCATTGACTGCAGCCGGTGTCGTCGCCGCGAGCGAAAATGCGGACTGTGTCACCGAGACAGATGCCGTGCTTGTCCCTGCGGTATAGATGGAGTCACCACTGTAGCTGACGGTCAGAGATCGGCTCCGGCGGTGAGGCTGTTCGCCGGAATGTTGAAGATGTAGCTGCCTCCCGAAAGCGTCCCGGCAGATGATGTGTATCCGCCGCCCGAGAGGGTTACCGTCCCTGTTGGTGTGACCCCAGGGCCAGTCACCAAGGCCGTCACACTCAGAGCAGTTCCAGAATCCAAGCTGGTCGCTGCAGGTGTCACGTTTACTGTCGGCGTCAGGGGGCTCGCCGTTACAGTTACGAAAGCTTTTACCGTACCTGCGACGTAGTTGGTATCCCCGCTGTAGGTAACGGTCAGGGCATCGTTTCCGACGCTGAGGCTATTCGCGGGGACGGCAAAGGTGTAACTTCCGCTCGAGAGCGTTCCTGTTGATGAAGTGTAGCCGCCTCCGGAAAGCGTGACGGTTCCACTCGGAGTCAAGTTGCCGCTTTTTCCGCTGACCACAACCGTCACTGTCAACGCCTGCGACGTCGTGACGCTGGATGAGGACGGAGTCGCAGCAACCGTCGGGGCATCTTGATTCACGAGAATTTGGATTGACTTGTTGGCAGTGACGTAGTCGGTCCCATCTGTCGGCGTGAAGTTGACTGACAGCGTCTGTGATCCTGCACCCAGCACTGTTCCGGTTGCAGGGTTATAAACAAAGATTCCCGCTATTGTGGAGGAGGCGTTCAGTTGTATTGTGCTCAGCGCAGTGCCGTACACGATCGCCGATGGAGTGTTCCAGGTGATGGTGGCGTTGGCTTTGTTCACGATCACCGCAACCGATGCCGACGTCGCCGCGTAATCCGTCGTGTCCGCGGGCGTGAACTTCGCGGTGAGCGTCTGCGACCCGGCCGCCAGAACTGTGCCCCGAAGAGGTAAATAGGAGAACGTTCCGGCGACGTTGGCGGTGGCGTTGAGCTGTGTTCCGCTCAGAGCCGTGCCGTAGGTAATAGCCGCCGGCGTTGGCCATGTGATTGCCGGCGTAGCCTGATTCACCGTCAGCGTTACGGTCGCGGTAGCGGTTGTGTAATCCGTCGTGTCTGTCGGAGTGAAGATCACACTCAGAGTCTGCGGTCCTGCGCCTGGCACTGTCCCGGCGGCCGGTGAATAAACAAAACTTCCAGCCACGGTGGAGCTCGCGTCCAACTGCGCCGCTCCCAGCGCCGTTCCATACGTGATTGAAGTTGGCGTGGCCCAATTGATTGCTGGCGTAGCCTGGTTGACGGTCAGGGGCACGCTCGCCGTCGCGGTTGTGTAATCGGTGGTATCGGTCGGCGTAAACGTAACGTTAAGCGTTTGCGATCCCGCACTCAATACGGTCCCGGCCGCCGGCGAGTAGCTGAATGTCCCGGCTACCGTACTGCTCGCGTTCAGTTGTGTAGAACTTAGCGCGGCTCCATACGTGATTGCGGAAGGTGCGGCCCAGCTGATCGACGGCGTGGCCTGGGTAACATCGATCGTGACCTGGTCCCCAACGGTGACGAAATCGGCCGTGTCGGACGCCGTAAACGACACTGACAAGGTATGTGACCCAACCGTAAGGATGGTTCCCGCAGCGGGCGAATAGGCGAATGCGCCCGGAACATTTGCGCTGGCATTCAACTGCTGTCCGCCCAGCGCTTTTCCATAGACGATACTCGACGGATTGGTCCAGGTAAGCGTTGGTGTCAAATGTACCCCACCGGCAATCAGCGGAATGGCAACAGTCTGGTAACTGGAACTAGTCTCGTTCGGACCGTCGTAGGTATAAGTTACCCAGCCGCTCGTATCACTCAATGACCGCGGGGAAAAGCTGATCGTGAGGTCGCACGAAGTTCCCGCCGCGACCACCCCTGGCGCAGGAGATCCTGTATTCAAAAGCGGGCATGCAGAGCTCGCGGTATCATTCACGACAAATCCACTAGGAACCATTGGATTGGTCCCCTGGAGCGGCAAGGGAAGGTTCATTGCCGCATTCCCACTGTTCTCGATAATCACCGTCTGAGGGCTGTCGCTGCTTGTTTGGCCGACGGCTGTCGCAGCGAAGCGCACTGCCGCCGCATCTGAAAGATCTTCCTTCACTATGTTACCCGTACCGAAG
>JANXQR010000208.1 GCA_025353435.1 Acidobacteriota bacterium
ATGGATACAAGTGGAGCAGCGGAAAAAAGGCCAGCTCCAGAAAGCCTGTTCTGAATTCGCGGCGCATGGCTTGCTGGCCGCATTTCGGACAGACCAATCGGCCTTCATCGTGTGATTTGCGGTTGGTGCCCACTCAGTTCCCCACCCTTGCTCTTGTGAGCCCGTTCGAACGTGGGAATCGCTCACTGCATTGAATTTTGACGTCGCCGAAAGGATTACGACGCACCGATGACGCCAACACGGAAGAATACGCGAGCAAAGTGCGAATTGATAGCACGCAGGTGTAATAAGTTCTTGACCGCAAGGAAGCGCGGGTCTTAACCGAAAGAGCCGCGGAAACCTAAAGCAAGCATTGTCTACCGGCTGCTTTCGAGGCGCGCGAGGCCCGATCGAGCAAGATCGGCAATAGCGCGGGCGAGGGTCTGCGAGCCGTTGAGGGATTCGGGGCGTGCGAGGCGGATTCCCTTCCCTGCCGCATATTCCTTGAAGGCGATGTCCACGTCGTAGAGGATTTCGACGTGATCGCAGAGGAAGCCAACGGGCTGCAGGACCACCGCTTTGACGCCCTGTTCGGCGAGTTTGTCGAGAGTTTCTTCAACGCCGGGGCCAATCCACGGACCACCGCTGGCTCCCTGGCTTTGGAAGGCGAAATACCACTGCCCAACTTCAGGGACGCGGGCGGCCACCATGGCTGCGGTGCGCTTGGCTTCCTGCGCGTAGGGGTCGGCTCCTTCACCGGGCCAGTGCCGCGGTGCGCCCTCGTTGGCCGCGGGCGTTTGGATGGTGCGGCAGGGAACGCTGTGCGCGGTGAATAGCACAGGGACGGCATGGCCGGTTTCCGCAGTGAGGCTGGCGAGGGCGGGGCGAAGTCGCTCGGCGAATGCCTCGATGAGAAGCCGATGCTGCGGCCATGCTTCGGTAAAGTCGATGCGCATGGTGCCCGCTTCTGCCTGCGCAGCGCGGCGATAGAGACCGACGCTGGTTTTGGAATTTTGCGGAGCGAGGCAAAGAACGGCCGCTTCTTCCACGCCGTCGGCGCGCATCTGCTTCACCACGTCAGGAATGTAGGGTCGCCAGTTGCGCATGCCCACGTAGGCGCGAACATTGTGGCCTGTGGAGGCGAGTTCAACTTCGGCCAGGCGCGCCTGCTCCATGCTGAGTTCCGTAAGCGGGCTATGGCCGATGAGACCGTAGCGATGCTGGATCTCCTCGATCACGTGCTGGGGCATGGGCCGGCCGCTGACCACGTTGCGCAAATACTCAGGGATTTGCTCGATGGTTTCCGGGGTGCCGTGGGCGAGGAGGAGAAGAGCCTGCTTAGGCATTCGTCCCCTCCAGATTTGCTCCCTCCATGCGGAATTCGCGAACCATTTTTGCGACGGCCTGCACGTTTTCAACCGGGGTGGTGGGGACGATGCCGTGGCCGAGATTGAAGATGTGGCCGGGGCGGCCGTTGGCCAGCCGCAGGATTTCCTTGACGCGTTGTTCGATGATTTCGATGGGCGCGAAGAGCGTGATGGGGTCGAGATTGCCTTGCACCGCGTGGCCATGGCCGACGGCGCGCCAGCCTTCGTCAAGCGGCTGCCGCCAATCGAGGCCGATCACATCGGCGCCGGTGGAGGCCATTTCGCTGAGCAAGCCGGCGGTCTCCACGCCGAAATAAATAACGGGGACACCCATGGCCTGCACGGCGCGCACCAGGCGCTTTGAGGCTTCGAAGGCGTAATCGCGGTAGTCGGAGAGGGAGAGCGAGCCGACCCAGCTGTCGAAGATCTGGATCACGTCAGCGCCAGCCAGCACCTGGAGGCGGCAGTACTGCTCGAGCACGGTGATGATCTTGTCGAGCAGCAGGCGCCAGCTCAGTGTGTCGCGATACATCATTTGCTTGGTGTGGATGTAATTGCGCGAGCCGCCGCCCTCAATCATGTAGCTGGCCAGGGTGTAAGGCGCGCCGCAGAAGCCGATGATGCCGAGCTGGTCCTTGAAGTGGCGGGCGACCTTCTGAATGGCCGCGGCCACGTAGGCCAGTTCATCCGCGCGATCGGTACGGAGGGCGCGAACGTCTTCGGCCGTGCGAACCGGATGATGCACGACCGGCCCCTCGCCAGCCTGGAATTCGAAGTCGAGGCCCATGGGCTCGAGGGGAAGCAGCAGGTCGGCGAATATGATGGCGGCGTCGACGCCCAGCTTTTCGGCGGCCGTGATGGTGACTTCAGCTGCAAGATCGGGCTGCTTGCAGATTTCCACCAGCGTGTGGTGTTTGCGGATGTCGCGGTACTCCTGCATGTAGCGGCCGGCCTGGCGCAGAAACCACACCGGGGTGCGGTCAACGGGGCGACGGAGGCAGGCACGGACGAAGCGGCTGCCGTCAAGGATAGTGTCGGTGCTTAATTCGAGGCCGGAGCCCTTCTCGTTCACGTTCTCCATATGCATTGATTTTAATTGGCGGGGACGGAAATCGGGGCCCTGGGGTGAAAGGAGTGTCGGCAGGATAACGTTCAGAGGCGCCGAATTACCGGGGCGCGGAAATCGTGGCGGTCGTCGTCAAAAAAGCCCCTCTGTGGTCTCCTTGGCCATGTAGTCGACTACCGCCTTCAAATCGCCGCCGGTCTCCTCGAAGACCTTGAGCTGGCGGTCGGCGCCGGTGCCGGTTTCAAGGATTTTGCGGATGCCGTTGATGGCGTCGCGGCTGCCGAGTTCGTCCACGTCGCGGTCGATGAGGTTGAGATACTCCTCGATCAGGTCGCGCAGGGGCATCTCTTCCTGGCGGCCGAAGTCGATGAGGTTGCCGTCAAGTCCGTAGCGGACAGCGCGGAATTTGTTCTCCATCAGCAGCGGGCGCGCGTAGTGGCGGAAGTCCTGGTTGGAGGAATGGAGCCTGTAAAGATAAGCGGCGGTGGCCTGGATGAGCGCGGCGATGGCGACCGTCTCCTCGGCGCGCAGGGGAATGTCGCAGGCACGGACTTCGACGGTGTCAAAGAACGGATGCGGGCGGATGTCCCACCATATCTTCTTGGCGTTGTCGATGCAGTTGGTCTTGATCAGCAGGTTCACGTAATTCTCGAACTCGGAGTAGCTCGAAAACGCGTCGGGGATGCCGGTCCGCGGGAAGTTTTCAAAGACCTTGGCGCGGTAGCCTTTGTAGCCGGTGTTGAGACCAAGCCAGAAGGGCGAGTTGGTGGCCAGCGCCATGATGTGGGGCAGGAAGTAGCGCATCGAATTCATGATGCGGATGGCGGCTTCGCGGTCCTCAATGCCCACGTGCACGTGGAGGCCGAAGATGAGGTTCGCCCGGGCCACCAGCTGCAAATCCTTAACCACCTGGTGGTAGCGGGGGTCGGGGTAGATTTGTTGCGTGCGCCAGTCGGCAAAGGGATGCGTAGCCCCGGCGCACAATTCCAGGCCGTGCTCACGCGCCAGCTTCACCATCTCGCGGCGCAGTTCGTAGATGTCGTCGCGGGCTTCATCAATGTTCTTGCAGATGCGCGTACCCACCTCGATGACGGAGGTGTGCATCTCGGCCTTGACGCGCTCTTCAAGACGCAACTTGCCCTGCGCCAGCATTTCGGTTTCAATGTGCGAGCGCAGGTCGCGGGTGACGGGGTCAATGACCTGGTATTCCTCTTCAATGCCAAGCGAAAAAGATGGCCGCATACGGGCTCCTGAAGGCTGAGGGGACAGCTTGTGGGCATTGTACGGGAAGGGAAGGGTCTGGCATCAGGGGTCAGGGATCAGGTCTCCCCAATCCGAAACTAAGGCGGGCCTAGCCAGAAGGACCACCCTGGCGGACTTCTCTTGCGCTCGTATTTCATCAACAAATAGGCAACCAAACACCCGAAAACGCCGCCAATCCCAAAGTTCAACACAGTGTTCCAAGTCTGCCAAAACGTGGCGAGTCGTGCACTAACTGGGTCGTTTTGTGCATAGAGCACTTCTACTACCTGGCCGACCGCGAAATCAGCAGAATTTGAGGTTGCTGCGCCCGTTACCGTGTAGCTCTGGCGGTCGATTGTTTCGAAGTGAAAAACGGGCGCATACCCCGAGGACTCGCGATCTTGGTTATAGACCCTAACGACAGCATCGACCGTACCCGTCGCTTTCAGGGATTTCGCAATAAACAGCTGGGTTCGGATTCCGAAGACGACCGCCAACACGATGAAACATGGACCTGCAATCAATCCACCGCGGCAGAGAGCCCCTAAAAACCACCTAATCATTGCGACACTGCTCCAAAGTGGATGACGGCCCTACTTGGATACACCAGCATTCTTCCTGGCGGCGGCCTTCTTCGCCGGCGCTTTCTTTGCCGCTGGCTCACCCTTCAGGAACGCCGACCACCTCAGATCCAGATGCTGTGGCGCGGCCTTGGCCTTGGCAATGGCCATGTCGGCGACTTCGCGGATGATCCATTCGAAGTTCGCTGGCCCAACGGAATGCAGATCGGCATCGGGTGCGGGGTTCATGAAATCGATGGCATACGGGATCCCGCCTTCGACTGCGAACTCGACGGTGTTGAGGTCGTAGCCAAGCGCCTGGCAAAGCTTCAGGGCGTCCTGCTCCACGCGCTTCAGCAGTTTCGGGTCGTACACGGGCGGGTTCAAGATGTAGCGCTCATGGTGCGGATTCCGCGGGTCGTAAGGCATGATGTGCACCTTCTTTTGCCCCACAACGTAGCAGCGGAAATACTCCTTGAAGTCGACCGCCTTCTGGTAGAGCATGCACAGGTCGCGCGACTGGTCGTAGGCGGTGAAGAACTCCTCGCGATTGTGAATGTGGTAGACGTCCTTCCAGCCGCCACCGTCCACAGGCTTCATGAATCCGTGCTCGCCCACATAGGCGAATACTTCGTCCCAGTTGAGCGGAAACTGGAGATTGCGCATGGAGCGGTCGGTAGTGCCGTCAGGGTGCTTCTTGTGCGGCAGGATAACGGTGGGCGGCACCGCGACACCCAGCTTTTCAGCCAGCGTGTAGTTGAAAAACTTATCGTCGGCACTCCACCAGAACGGGTTGTTTATGATGACAGTGCCGTTGATGGCGGCGTGCTTGAGGAAGGCGCGGTAGAAGGGGATGTCGTGCGAGATGCGGTCGACGATGACGGCGTAGCGCGGCGGCTTGTTCATGATGACTGCGCCGGTTTCAACAAACTCGGCCTCAATGCCGTCGATGTTCCGCGCGTTGATGTGCTCCACCAGCGCGCCCGGAAAGCTGTTCTCCATGCCGAACAAAACGCCGATCTTTTTCATGCCGCTTTCATCCTCCGAATCGACCGGGCGGCGATGCCTAGGGCCGCGCCGCCGCGGTTCGATTCCAGTGTACGGCACCGGATTTGGCAAGCAATTTCGACGTCAAATTCAGGGCTGCTGCGGCTTGTTCCCGGACTGGGTATTCTGGGTGACAACAGAGACGTCGGTATCGAACGATACCTGGGCGATCAGGTTGTCAAGCCGCCCTCTGGCCGCGTCGCGATCCTTCTCGAGACCGGCGCGCTCCTTGCGGGCGGCCTGCAAGTCGTCTTCGGCGCGGTTCAACTCGTCAACAAAGCGCTTGGCGGCATCGTTGTTTTTCAGCGCAGTCAGGTTGTCGCGGTCGCGAGCTTCGTCGTCGGAGAGGGTCTTCTCTTTTTGTTCGATTTCGGCAATGCGGCGATTGAGGTCGTTCAGTACAATTTCTGCGTCAATGAGCGGTTTGAGGCGGCCTTCAAGATCCGGCGAAAACTTGGTGAGGTTCACCAGGAATCCACTGTGATCCTGCGATGGATCAATGCGAATTCCCTCAGAGAGATTGGCGCGCTCTTTGAACTGCAGGTTGACGGTCTGATGCGGCTTGGCGTTTATCTTGAATCGGTAGGCCGTTGCAGTGGTCTCGGCCGGCTTCAGGTCGGAGTCGAGGTCTGCGTTGGGCCTGCGCGTGTGCTCGATGATGATGGTGCGCGCCTCGTCAGCCCCGTTGGTGACGGTGTAGGTGCTCTCGGTAACTTCGTAGTTAGCCTCGGAAAGAATGCCCTGGTGCATGGCGACATGGTGCAGTGTGCGGGTGAGGGACGGCGCGGCACGATGGATTTTTACCGCCTGATCGACGGCGTAGGAAAGCAGTCGTTTTTCGCCGGGATGGATGGGGTCGAGCAGCCCTTCGCCGGCAAACTCGCCGCTCTCGAAGATTGAAAAGCTGCCTGCGTCGAGGGTGAGCTTCGACTTGTTCTCGAGCCACACGGCGCGCAGCGGATTGGTGTCCTTCGCGCTCCACAGGGTGACGTGCTCGGCGGGCAAGTCCTGCTGCAGGATGGGCACCATCGCCGATTCGTTCTTGTGAATGGTGACCGGCTGTGTGAGGGCATATTCGAAAAAGTCGTCAAAGGCGTTGGTGGAGACGTCACCTTCGGTGAACGCGTCGGAGGCGCGGTCGACTCCGCCAATTGCATTGGTGCTGTATAGACCCCCAATGACCCCGCCCGCCGACCCGTGAAGCCTCTGCATCCCAGCAACCCCGAAACTGGCTTGGGGAGGGGCTTCTTTTTCAGCGACCATCTTAATATCACGCGGAACTCGAGTAGGCGATGCGAGCCGGCCTTTCAATGCCTCGGACTCATCTTCTTCCGCCGCCTCATGCGTCTGTGGCGTAGTCTCCTCGCTGGTCGCAATCGGAATCTCCGGCCGCCGCGTGTAGAGCGGCTGCGAGAGCGGCTGGATAAAGCTCTGCGGCGCACCGGCCACCAGCGCCAGCTGCACGTTGTCCCAGTCAGCGCCCACCGTGTTATCCACAACCGCCCAACCCTGCACTATCGCACTGCTTCCCTCACCCGACGTCGCGCGCGGAAACACAATGCGATACGTCGCCTTCCACACCGGCACTTCGCTGATGTAGCTGACGCGCAGTTGGCGCTGGCCATTGCCCATCGCGTTCAGCGTGAGGTGGCGCAGCCCATTTGCATGCGTGGAACCGAGCAGTTCCAGATAGCGATCCAGTTGCCCTTGCAGTCCGGCATCGAGCGGGCGCACGCTCAGCGCGGGCGTGAGTTCGATGACGCGCACCGCACCGGAACTGGCCACCAGCGTGAGATAAAACTTATCGACGGTCGACCCGCTATCCCCACCGCCAACCTTTTCCGAGCGCGACTCGATAGACATGAGCCGCCCTGTGATGACACCACCGGGCCCTCCCGTGACCTCGACCCGCTGCCCGCGCAGAGCCTGAAAAAGCTCAGTAGAAGTGGGGTCGTCGCCCATGCCCAGCGAGAGAGTCTTGAGCTGCTCGGCCAGCGGCGTGGTGGAGTTGTAATTGACACCGCCAATACGCCCGCCGCCTTCATCCAGCACGGTGAGCGACTGCAGCACGTCGTTCAACTGCGAGGAGGTGAAGTCGATGGACACGCGCTGATTGCCGGTGACGGAGCCGGAGTGCTCGAAGTAGCCAACGCCGTTCTTGTACAGCACCACCTTGCGGACAGGCAGATCTTTTGCAGGCGTTGCAGAGGCTGCCGCAACCGATGCCGGCGCGACGGCTGCTGATGTTTGGGCATTGGCGTACGGGACAACGACGGCAAGGCTAAGCAGGATGAACACACAACGCACAGGGTTCCCTCCATGAGGCAAGCAGCAATGCTACTGTCTTGGACCCCGTGCACGTGAAAATGGTTCCCGAATACTCTCGCCAAATTTGCGGCTCACTCCGCCGACGCAATCCGCCGCAGTTGCCCCAGATGATTCAAGTCGTGCCCCGCCATGGTTTCGATAATCGTCTGGAACGTCATGGTCCCGCGCTCGGGATGTGTAGTCTTGCGCGCAGCCGCTCCTGCCGGAAGATCTTCGAGCAGCACCAGGTTCCAGTTCCGAAATGCCTGAAACGCCTGCAATGCTTCATCCGGCGTGATGCCCTTGTAAGTCTTCGCCCAATTGTCCTGATCGAACGGCTGAATCACTGGCGCGTCCTCGGCCAGCGTCTGACGCAGCCGGAAGCCAAACACCAGTTCGCAATCGGCAAGGTGCGCCACAATCTCACCGGGACTCCACTTCCCTGGAGCCGGCGCTTCGAGCCCTTTAACCGGCCCGATCGCCTCAACCAATTTCGCTATCTCCACAGGCGTAGCCGCAAGTATCGTTTCAATCGGCCGCCCATCAAGAAAACCTTCGTATGGATTCAAAGTGCTCATCGTCTTCTGCTCCCTCAGTCCTCTTAGTCCTTAGTCCCTTAGTCCCTTAGTCCCTCACAAATACTCCTGCACCATCCGCATCCATGTAGGCCAGTCGTGCGCGTTGTACGTGTCCCAGATGTAAAGCTTGTGCGGAATCCCCTTAGTGTTCATCAAGTGGTCCATGTGTTGGTTCTGGCCCAGGCACTGGTCGTCCCACCCTGTCCCCAGCACCCACGTGTTGCGGCGATAGCGGTCGAGAAACCACGGATCGCCAAGGCTGGGAAGAAACTGTGTGGGCTGGTTGTAATAGACGTCCGAGTCGTGATAACCACCGAGAAATCTGGAGAAGTCGAACGCGCCCGACATCGACAGCATACCTGTGAACACGTCGGGATGGCGCAGCGCCACGTTCAGCGCGTGAAAGCCGCCGAAGCTGCAGCCCAGCGACACAAATTTCGGATTTTGATTCTTCTGGCGCACCAGCTGCACCACTTCGTGAATCAGGTAATCGTCGAACTGCACGTGGCGGGCGATGCGCCAACGCGGCGAAACATTGCGGTTGTACCAGCTCTCCATGTCCACTGAGTCCACACAGTAAACCTGCAGATGGCCGGCGTCGATGCGCCCCGAGAGCGCGCTGATCATGCCACGATCTTCAAACTCGTAAAAGCGCCCGCCGGAGGTGGGAAACACCATCACAGGCAGCCCGGCGTGCCCGAAGACCAGCAATTCCATGTCGCGCCCCAGCCGGGGAGAATGCCATTTGTGGTACTCGCGATTCATCGTGGGTGCGCTCCTGCTGAAACCATTTTGGGCGCGTTGCGTTCTGTATCGCTCGCACGGCGGCTTGAATCAAACCGTCTGCAGCAAGAAGCCCGCGCATTGCGCCCCGGCATTGGAGAACCGGCATTTTCT
This sequence comes from Acidobacteriota bacterium, assembly GCA_025353435.1. GTDB lineage: Bacteria > Acidobacteriota > Terriglobia > Terriglobales > Acidobacteriaceae > Telmatobacter. The sequence goes on from JANXQR010000208.1 coordinate 9,044, forward strand.
TGATACTGTAACAGCGGCGGGGTGCACTTCCGGGGGATTTCGCGCGGCCTCCGATCCAGATAGAAAAGTTAGAGGAATTTTCCGCATTGAATTTGGACCCGCAACCGCAGCCCTCGGAGAATAGACTTGACGCGCTGCCTGACGAAGCCGACGCCACGCCGCATCCGCGCCTCCATCTGCATCGCGCATTTCACAGCCGCCATCTGCCCGATGATCGCGATGTGATCGTCTACCTGCCGCCCGACTACCACGAAAATCCCGACCGCAAATACCCAGTGCTCTATTTGCAGGACGGGCAAAATCTCTTTGACGGCCGCACCTCGTTCATTCCCGGTCGCACCTGGCAGGTGCGCGAAAGTGCGGACGCCGCCATCGAAGCGGGCGAAGTGGAACCGCTCATCATCGTGGGCATTTACAACTCCGGCGACCGCCGCGTGGCCGAGTACACGCACGAGCGCGACTGGCAGCGTGGCGGCGGTGAGGCCGCAAAGTATGGCCTTCTGCTGACCGAAGAACTGCTGCCGTGGATCGCCAACCGCTATCGCGTTCGCACCGACCGGAACTCGACTGGGCTTGGCGGCTCATCGCTTGGAGGCCTGGCCACGCTCTATCTCGGCTTGCGCCACGCACGCAACTTCGGCAAGCTCGCCGTGATGTCGCCCAGTGTGTGGTGGAATCACAAGAGCATTCTCGGCTATCTCAACGAGCAAGCTCCCCAAGTTTGGGAACGCCCACGGTTGTGGCTCGATGTCGGCGACCACGAAGGAAAGCGCACGCTTCATGACGCTGAGCACCTGGCACGCCGACTCAAAGCTAATGGCTGGGTTGAAGGCGAGACTATGCACTTTGAGCGCGTGCACGGCGGCTCTCATGACGAACCCAGTTGGGCGCGACGCGTGCAGCCCATGCTCAAGTTTCTCTTCCCGGCCGAGTAACTCAACGCACCGCAATCAACCATCGGCCTGCGATAGTTTGTGCTTGCCGAGAGCAACGCGGACGGGCATCATTGCCTTATGACCAGCACCGCCGGACTCGCGCAATTCCCCATAGTCGCCTTCGTCACCATTCGCGACCCCGAGCGCGCCAAGCCGTTTTATCGTGACGTGCTCGGTCTCACGATGACGGGTGAAGAGCTGCCGTACGCGCTGGTCTTCGACTGCAACGGCACCATGCTGCGTCTCGCTATCGATCCCGAGTCCCCTCCAATACGCGGCACGGTTCTTTGCTGGCGTGTGACAAACATCGAGGATAGGGTGCGGCAACTCATGCAGGCCGGCGTCGTCCTTGAGCGTTGGGACTTCATGACGCAGGATAAACTGGGCATCTGGACCACGCCGACAGGCGCAAAGGTTGCCTGGTTCAAAGACTCCGAAGGCAACCTGCTCAGCGTTTCGCAGATGCCTGATTAACGGTTCATCGATTTGGAACTCTTCCCCCGCAGCAATACAATCTCAGATAAATCCCCGTGCGACTGAAGGTGGAGATAGCGGCAATGATGAAAACATTTTTGCGCATCGATAAATGCCTGCTTATTGTTGCATTGACTATTTCCTGTCATGCGATCGTTGGGTGTGAGTACTTCCCTGAGTCAACTTTTGAATTAGCGAGTGATTCAAGGCTGCCAAAATGGTTTATCCTGCCGCCTGGACATACACGCGCAGACATCTCAATTACGATGAGCTACTACATTCGTCCATCGGGAAGGGACGTGAAATTCATAGTGCAAGACTTCCAAAAGCGAACGCCGACAAAGCTATACGGCAAGGAAAAAGGTACAGAGCCTCTGCATCTAAAAAATCCTCCACCAGGATTTACGCCCGGTTATCCGGCCTATGAAGTAATTACAGTGAACGGCATAACCGATATTGTCGAACATAGAAGGATGGAGCCGATATTTTATTTAACGGATGACCCTGCCGTTTGGAAAGAATTGATGGGTGTCCAACCGTTGCCCTCCTCATAAACTGAGGGTTACCTATTACCATCGACTCAGGAAACAAGCATGAGCCAGCCGGTGACCGAATCGCAAACGTCAGTCCAGGAGACAACTGCGCCCACGCTCTTGTTGCGCGGGCTGCGCAAGGCCTTCGGCGATGTGCTGGCGGTCGACGGCATCGATCTCCAAGTTGCGCGTGGCGAGTGCTTCGGACTGCTCGGCCCCAACGGAGCCGGCAAAACCACGACCATTGAAATCTGCGAGGGGCTTACAGACCCCGACGCCGGCACGGTGCAGTTACTGGGCCTCGAATGGAATAAAAATGCAAACGAACTGCGGCAGCGCATCGGCGTTCAGCTGCAGGAAACGCAGTTCTCTGACAAGCTGACCGTGGAAGAGATGCTGCGGCTATTTCGCAGCTTCTTCAAGCGCGGCCTCTCGGCAGACGAAGCCATTCGTATCGCGCAGCTTGAGGAAAAGCGCAAGTCGCGCGTCGGCACGCTTTCCGGCGGACAGAAACAGCGGCTGGCGATGGCCTGCGCGCTGGTCGGCGATCCGGAACTGCTCTTCCTCGACGAGCCGACCACGGGCCTCGATCCGCAGGCACGGCGGCATCTTTGGGACCTTGTGGACGAACTCAAAAAGTCAGGCCGAACCGTAATTCTCACTACCCACTACATGGATGAGGCGGAGCGGCTCTGCGATCGCGTGGCCATCATGGACCATGGGCACATCATCGCGCTGGGCACTCCGCAGCAGTTGATTGCCACGGTCGGCGGCGACCATATTGTGGAATTTGCAGTGGCAGGCAGCCCCGATCACGCCCTCGATCCCAAGGTGCTCCTGGCGATTCCGGGAGTGCAGTCACATCGTGTGGATGCCAGCCTCCATCAGCTCTCTGTCACTGACCTGCACACCACCGTGCCGCGCATCTTCGCCGCAGTCGACGCGCTGGGCCTGCATCTGACAGAGTTCCGCACCCACTCGGCGACGCTCGAAGATGTTTTCGTCGCGCTCACGGGGAGGAACCTGCGCGATGAGTAAACTGCAAGACAGCTCCTTATTCCAGCTCACCGCCACGCGCTTCCGCCTGTTTCTTCGCGAGCCTGAAGCCGTGTTCTGGGTCTTCATCTTCCCCATCATTCTCGCCGTCGGCCTGGGCATCGCCTTTCGCAATCGGCCCGCTGACGTGTTGCCTGTCGCCGCCACCACGCCGCAGTTAACGCAGTCACTTGCCGCGGACAAGGGCCTCAAAGCCTCAATGATGGACGAGGCAGCGGGCACGCATGCGCTGGCCACAGGCGCCATTCAACTCCTCGCCATCCAAACCGCACAGGGCGTGACCTACAAATACGACGACACCAACCCCGATGCCCGCATTGCGAGAATGATTGTCGATCGCGCCATTCAATCGGCGGCAGGGCAACACGACGCCGTCGCTGCCAAAAACAATCTCATCCACGAAACCGGCGCACGCTACATTGATTTCGTCATTCCCGGCTTGCTCGGCATGAACCTGATGGGCTCGGCCATCTGGA
>JANXQR010000213.1 GCA_025353435.1 Acidobacteriota bacterium
CTGCGCGCCGTGACTCCATCGCCTCCCGTTGCAGTTGGGTCGGCAGATCGCCCAGCGACAGCACCGGTCCCGTCCCCATGGTGCAGGCGTGCTCCACCATGTTTTCGAGCTCGCGCACGTTGCCCGGCCAGTCGTAGCGCATCATGGTGCGCAGCACTTCGTCGTCCAGCGTGTACTTCACCCGGCGCTCCCGGCTCAGCCGCTCCAGAAAGTGCGCTGCCAACAGCGGAATATCTTCCTTCCGGGTGCGCAGCGGCGGCAGCTTCAGATTCACGACATTCAGCCGGTAGAACAGATCCTTGCGAAACGTCCCGGCTTCCACCATGGCGGCCAGTTCGCGATTGGTAGCTGCCACAATGCGCGCCCGGATGGGCACGCGGTGCGTCGCCCCCAGCGGCCGCACTTCCCGCTCCTGGAGAGCGCGAAGCAGCTTAGCCTGCATGTCGAGCGTAAGCTCTCCAATTTCATCCAGAAACACCGTGCCGCCTTCGGCTGCCACCAACAGTCCATCCTTTGACCGCATGGCACCCGTGAAGGCTCCCTTGACGTAGCCAAACAGCTCGCTCTCGATCAGCGTCGGCGCCAGCGAGCCGCAATCCACCGGCAAAAACGGCTTCTCCCCGTTTGGCCCAAAGGCATGAATGGTCCGTGCCACAAGCTCCTTGCCCGTGCCGCTCTCCCCAAGAATCAAGACAGGGTGCGTGCTCTGGGCCACTTTGGAAAGAATCCGGTACACCTTCTCCATCTCCGCCGACCGGCCGATCATCGCCCCCAGCCCCTGCGAAAGCTTCAGCTTCTCGCGCAGCTGGCGCGTTGCGGTATCCATCAGCAGCGATGACGAGGCGCGCTCCAGCGCCGTCAGAAGGTGATCCATCGCAAAAGGCTTCATCAGGTAATCGGACGCCCCGCAGCGCATCGCTTCGACCGCCGTGTTCACCGATCCCGACGCAGTCATGGCAATTACAGCCGTGTGGGGATGGAACATCTTGACTTCGGACACCAGGTCCAGTCCCTGAGAGCTTCCCGCGGGAAGGTTCATCAGCAGAATGTCCGCAGAAGACGCATCCAGAAGCAGCCGCGCGTGCGTCACGTCGCCGGTGCTCTCGACGATGTATCCCAGCCCCTCGGCAATCTCCACGCACGCCGAGCGCACGGCCGAATCAGGGTCGATCACCAGCAGGTGCTGCGGAGTCGCAGGCTGCCCGGTTTGAGGGAGAAACTCCATCGTGGTTGTGTTGAAGACTGTTGTAAGCATTGTATTCGCCTCGCGTAACGTTTGTTCTGCAGTGGCTTGACTGTGCGCTCTTGAGTCCCAGTCGAGTTCGAACTGAGGTCCCATTGTCATTGCTTCGGAGTTACTGCGTCAGGATCGGAATTTCAATCACGATTCGTGCCCCGCCGGCCGCGCAATTCCCGGCCGCAATCCGCCCCCCGGCCGCTTCCACCAGGTTCCGCACAATCGAGAGCCCGAGTCCACGGCGGCCGGTCGGCTTCCAGCTCCTGCCCCCATTCCGCGAAGGAACATTTGAACTGCTGAATCCCTTCTCGAATACCCTGTCGAGATCCATCACCGGGATTCCAGGACCGCTATCCTCGACAGTCAGCCTCGCCCTCGTCGTGCATCCCTTGTCTCCGCAGAACTCCGCCAGCATGATCTTGATCGACCCGTTTCCGTGGATGGCTTCGGTCGAATTCCGCACCAGGTTCACCAGCACGCGGGTCAGGTCCTCGCCTTTCAATCCCACCCCACTCGCTCCCCCGGCTGCCTTCACCCGCAACGTCACACCCGGCCCCGCAAGCGCCGCCAGCAGATTGCGATTCGACTCCAATTCCTCCGCAAGGTTCTCGATCTCCCCACGGGAACAAGACCCGAATTCCATCATTCCCGGCTCTTCAATTGTCCGCACTCCAATTCGCCGCACTTCGGCCGGCCTGGTTCCAGGCAGCGCCTCCACCAGTGGAGAGGAACGCCACGGCGGCGTACCGGCAAAGCTCCCCGGCCCGCGCTGTTCCACCCGCGCCAGCTTTTCCAGCAGCCGCCAGCTCGCCGCCGTCACCACCCGCAGCTCCTGCACAAAATGCAGCGACCCTTCGGTCAGCACGCCGGGTTCTTCCAACAGCTCACAGTAGAGCGCCAGGGCCGTAACCATGTTGCGCGCATCGTGCGCCAGCTCCGAAAAACTCTCTTCTCCGCCTCGAGCACCGGGAAGTGCCTCGCCAGTCACCGCCATCCGCTTCCGATTTCCCGTCCCTGCAAGTTCCGCCTGCTGCATCATCCGTCCTCAATTCCACTTCCCCGGCGATTGAATTCCCGATCCGGCCCGCGGTTCGTTTCTTGCATCCGCTCTTTCCCGACCGTTCCCGATTTCGTCCCGGAGTTGCTGCTTCCTGTCCCTATCTAGTACACGCAGAGTGCCAAACTCGGACAGTTTTCTTAAGTCCTTCATAAGACTGGATTTGATGCCGAACGCCTCACTCCTAGTCCCCGTAAACGCCTCCCGCCTTGACCCGATTTGGCCCAATCTGGAACAGCCTGCCACTGCGCATCCACCTAACTAACTTGTTTTCATAGGGTTCGCCGCATTCCTGTTTCGGGCTCTCGATTCCGGCAATTTCCCAAATCGGGAAACCCGTCCCGATCCGGCAATTCCAGCCCCCTTTCCAGCCCCTCTCGTACAATTCCTCTATGCCCGAAACCTTCTTCCGCCCCGGCGGACGCTCTCCCTCCCAGCTCCGCCCGCTCACCCTGACCCCGGGCTTTGTCCAGACCGCCGAAGGCTCCGTCCTCGTCTCCTTCGGCAATACGCGCGTGCTTTGCAACGCCACCATCGAGCAGGGTGTGCCGCCGTGGCTGCGCAACTCCGGCCGCGGCTGGGTGACGGCCGAGTACGCCATGCTCCCCCGCTCCACCGTGACCCGCACCCCCCGCGAGAGCGAGAAGGGCAAGATCGGCGGCCGGACCCACGAAATTCAGCGCCTCATCGGCCGCAGCCTCCGTTCCGTTGTTGACATGCAGGCTCTCGGGGAGCGCACCATCATCCTCGACTGCGATGTGCTGCAGGCCGATGGTGGCACCCGCACCGCCGCCATCACCGGCGCGGCGGTAGCGCTCTCGATTGCCCTCAATGCGCTAGTGAAAGCCGGCACTCTCAAGGCGTCGCCGCTCAAGCAGCTGGTCGCCGCCACCTCGGTCGGCATCGTCGACGGCACGCCGCTGCTCGACCTCTGCTACGAAGAGGATTCTCAGGCCGAGGTAGACATGAATGTGGTGATGACCGCAGATGGCGGCCTGGTGGAGACGCAGGCCACGGCGGAAAAGGGCAGCTACTCGCGCGCCCAGCTTAACGAGCTGATTGACCTGGCGGAGGCGGGATTTAAGGAGATTTTCGCCGCGCAGCGAGCGGTGCTGGGAGGCTAGAAAAACTTGGAACTGGCGGAATTACACGGGAAATCATTCACGGTGTGGCTAACGGACGATCAGGAAGAATCGGTCGTCTTTAGTGGGACCGCGCGGTGGACGGGTACGGAATTGCTACTCGATCGAACGCCTAAGCCGCCTTTTGAGATTCGGGCTGAATGGCAGGATCGGATTCGCGCGGTCACCAACGAAAAGGTAAAGAAAATATTGCTCGGGGCCGAATATTACCTCCGATTGTGGGTCGGCAGCTTACCGTCCAGTTCCAACGAGAGTGAGTTCGAACGAACCGGTCTTCGGTGGCCTGAATAGAACTGTGCAACAAAACACCATTCTCCGCAATTGGTAGAATTCCCATCCATCCTACTTCTCCTCCACCACCGGCAGTTCCACCGCACTAGCCGCCCCCTCCGCGTGATACACCCGCTGCGTGGCCTTCTGATAATCCCCCGGCTTGGCCCAGAAGATGTTCGGCACAAACGTCTGCGGATTACGGTCATACAGCGGGAACCAACTCGACTGCACCTGCACCATCATCCGGTGCCCAGGCAGGAACACGTGATTCGCCGGCGGCAGCGCAAACCGGTACGTCAAGGGCTTGCCTGCCTCAATCGCCTTCGCCACGGCAAAGCTCTCGCGATACCTTCCTCGAAAAATATCCATGGCCACCGGCAACTCGTATCCGCCCAGCCCTGGCTGCCCCGCCACCTGGTCGGGATACACGTCGATCAGCTTCACCACCCAGTCCGAATCAGTCCCGCTCGTCGATGCCACCAGGTTCGCCATCGCCTGCCCGCGAATGTGCACCGGCTCCTGCAGCACGTCCGACGAATAGCTCAGCACATCGGGCCGGCCAGAAACTTCCCGCTGATCATCCACCAGCCACTGAATCCAGGTCAGCGGCGGATCGTACCCAATCGGCTGGCTCGGCCGCCCGTTGTAAGGCACCGGCTTCATCGGATCCGCAACATACTCGTCGTAAGCCCCACTAGCTCCGCTTTCCTCACCAACTCCGCCACCACCGCTCTTGTCAAAACTCAGCCGTGCCCCGCCCTGCAAATACAGCGGCTTCAGCTTCGGCGTCACCGGCCATTCATCGAGCTGCTGCCAGCGATTCACGCCAGTCTCGAACACAGTGACCTTGGCCACCTCCTCATGAACCGGCGCGCCATCCTTCAAATAGCGATCGAGAAACGGCCGCAGCACGTTCTGCCGGAACCACGTCCCCGTGTCGCTCCCAAATCGAATCGCCCCCAGCGACGCCGCATCTTCAATCTCCTGCCCGTGATGCCACGGCCCGAGCACGAAGAACACCTTGTCGCCCGCTTTGTCGAGCGGCTTGATGGCCTTGTAAACCGCCGTCGCGCCGTAGATATCCTCCTGGTCCCACAGGCTGTGCACCAGCATGATCGGAACCTTGATGCCCTCCGCCTTGAAGTCCTTAGCCAGCACCTTGTCCATCGCCTGATCTGACCAGAACGCGTCATAGGCCGGGTGCTCCAGGATCTTCCGCCAAAAGCCCATCTGTTCAAGTCCATGCTGCTTGCCCAGTTCCCCCGCCGACCCCGCCCCCATGTAAACGTCGTAGTCGTCAAAAGACCCCGACCACCACTTCGCCGCGTTATCGCGCGTGCCGATCTGCTCGTAAATGTAGGGCATGTTCTGCTCGCGAAATGCACCATTGTGGAACCAGTCGTCGCCCATCCATCCATCCACCATCGGATTCATCGGGACCGCAACCTTGAGCGCAGGATGCGGATGGACCAATGCCATCAGCGGCAAAAATCCGTCGTAGGATATCCCCAGGATT
>JANXQR010000251.1 GCA_025353435.1 Acidobacteriota bacterium
TCGGGCTCCGGCACATTCCATTTTGAGTCTTTGCGAATCCGTACCTTGCCGCTCGGACCTACCGTGCGGCTCGCAGTCGATTTGAAGAAAAGCTCTGGGCGCTCCGCCGTGTACACGCGATCGTAAAAATCTCCGCCGCCGGCATCTTTGGCTTCTTCCATACGCGCACCGCGGCTGCGGTAATACGTGACACCTGCCGCCCACACTTCCTGGTGCTCGATCGGTGGCAACAATTCGGCAAGCTTGAAACCTTCCCGCGAAGCGCCGACCGCCGTCATTGTTCGTAAATAGCCTTCAAGATCGTCATGAGCCAGCAGCCCATCCCATCCCATCCCATCGATGCCAAAATACCGCCCATCATCCTCGACAAAGCAGCCAGATGTGGTTCGAAAGAGCTTCATGCGCTACCTCCCGCATTGCCCATCCTACAACTCGCCCCCACAATCAAAGCTATTTGATCTACACGCCGATTCCGTTACGCCTCGTCACACCACGAATTAAACTTCCCAGCTCGCACTGCCGCCGCAATCGCTTCGATATCTCCCGACAGCACTCGATCCTGCTCCAACCGAGGAACCACGCTGCGAACCACTGCCAGCGCACCCTCCAGATTCGGACTTGACTGGAGAGGCCGCCGAAATTCGATTGCCTGCGCCGCGCACATGAGCTCGATCCCCACGACCCGTTCCACATGCTCCACGATCTGCCGCAGCTTCAGCGCCCCCGTCATCCCCATCGAAACATGGTCTTCCTTGCCACCATCTGTCGGAATGCTGCTTGTCGACGACGGATGCGACAGCACCTGGCATTCGTTGATCAGCGCCGCCGCCACAATTTGCGCGATCATAAATCCAGAAGACAAGCCAGGATCAGGTGACAGAAACGCCGGCAGCCCTTCATTGATGTCGGGATTTAACAGCCGGTCGATGCGCCGCTCCGTGATCCCCGCCAAATCGGTTACGGCGATCGCCGCATAGTCGAACGCGTACGAAAGTGGTGCGCCATGAAAATTCCCACCCGACAACACTGAGCCGCAATCCGTCCCGTTCTCCGCCAATTCTGGAAACACCAGCGGATTATCCGTAGCCGATCCCGCCTCTGTCTCCACCACTCCCGCCACGTGCGCCAACACCCCACGCACAGCGCCATGGACCTGTGGCATGCAGCGCAAACAGTATGCGTCTTGCACGCGCGAGCAATGCTCCCGATGCGACTCGCGAATCTCCGATCCCTTCATCAGCGCCACCAGGTGCGCCGCCGATGCAACCTGCCCCGCGTGCGGCCGCGCCCGATGGATGCGAGGATCAAACGCCACTGGCGTTCCCAACAGCGCATCCAATGACATTGCTCCGGCCAGGTCAGCCAGCTGCACCAGCCGCCGCGCTCGCGCTGCCGCCAGGCCGCCCACGGCCGCCATCGCCTGCGTGCCGTTCAAAAGCGCCAGGCCCTCTTTCGCTGCAAGCTGCACCGGCTTCAACCCTGCTCTGCGCAGCGCCTCTCCACCCGCCATGCGCTCGCCTTTGTAGAACGCCTCGCCCTCGCCGATCACGACCAGCGCCAAATGCGCCAGTGGAGCCAAATCGCCACTCGCACCCACTGAACCCTTTTCCGGAATCACCGGATGCACCCCCGCGTTCAGCATGCCGATGAGAAGGTCGAGCACTTCGGGACGAGTCCCGCTGAATCCCTTTGCCAGCACATTCGCCCTCAGCAACAGCATGGCTCGCGCCTCTGCTTCGCTCATCGGATTACCAACACCGCCCGCGTGACTGCGCACCAGGTTGGTCTGCAATTGTGCCAAATTGTCGTTTGATATCCGTACGTCAGCCAGCTTGCCGAAACCCGTGTTCACGCCATACACCGTCTGCCCCTCGGCCACAATCCGCTCAATCAGAGCACGGCTCGCTGCACCACGCTCCCACGCCGGCTGCGACACCTCCACGCGGCAGCGGTCTAACGACGCAGCCTCAATCTCAGCCAGGCTCAAGGGCTGGCCATTCAACGTCAGAACTTCCATGGATTTGATGCTAGGCGAGCACTTGACTCTCGTACAGACGGATTGGCCGTCTCAGTTTGGAACGGCACGCCAAATCGACTATCATGGCCAGCTATGGCAATGGATTCCACGGCCCTGATGGATAGCTATGGCCGAAAGCTGCTCGAAGAACTGCAAGACAGCGCCCGCCTCAGCGTGGCCGAACTTGGCCGCCGCGTTGGCCTCTCCCCCACCGCAATTGCGGAGCGCATGAAGCAGATGGAAGAGATCGGGATTCTCCGCGCTTACACCATCGAAATCGATCGCGAAGCTCTCGGCCTTGAGGTCCTTGCCTTCATTCGCATGAGCTGCAATGGTCAGCAATACCATCGTCTGCTCGACTATGTGCAGACGCTGGAAGAAGTCCGCGAGTGCCACCACCTCACAGGCGGCGACGACCTGCTCCTTAAAGTCACCACTACCAGCATGGGTGACCTAGAAGCGCTGATTGAAGCGCTGCTGCCCTACGGCACGCCAATTACTAGCCTGGTTCTCTCCACACCTGTCGAGCGCCGCAAATTCGCCGTGAACGGCAAGCTCACCACCGTGACGAAGAAGAAGCCTCTTCTAAGGCGTTGAAACAACAATAGATAGCGAACTATTCTGTCCCGAGCGGATTACCTGAGACTTAGAAGTTGAGAGTTTTTATCCGATTGACCACGGCGAACAAACGGCGACATAGGGGGGGGGTATGCCCTTCTTCTCCTGATGCCCGGAGCGCGCAGAGACAAATCCCCTCTTGGCTTCAAGAACCTAAGTGAAGTATGAGCCGGTTTGAGGCCAGGTGCGTGTGCCGACGGTCACGGTTGGCAGTGATAAGCTTTGTCGTTGCACGGGGCCAACTGCTAAACCAGACCGAGAATCCTCCGATTCTTCTCGGCATCGGACCCCGCACCTGCGAAATCATCGAACGCCCGCTCGGTTACGCGAATAATGTGGTCGCGGATAAATGGCGCACCCTCCGCCGCACCCGCCTCTGGGTGCTTGATGCAGCACTCCCACTCCAGCACCGCCCAGCCCGGATAGTCATACTGAGCCATTTTGCTGAAGATGGAATTGAAGTCGACCTGCCCGTCGCCGAGTGACCGAAAACGCCCTGGCCGATCGATCCAATCCTGATAGCCGCCGTACACACCGGACCTTCCGCTCGGCCGAAACTCCGCGTCCTTCACATGAAACGCCCGCACTCGCTCGTGATACAGATCGAGGAACGCGAGATAGTCCATCTGCTGCAATACCATGTGGCTCGGGTCGTAGAGAATGTTGGCGCGTGGATGGTTATCGACGGCGCTCAAAAAGCGCTCGAAGGTGGCGCCATCGTGCAAGTCTTCGCCGGGATGCAGTTCGAAGCATGCATCCACGCCCGCCTCGTCAAACGCATTCAAAATAGGCAGCCACCGGCGCGCGAGCTCATTGAAGGTCTCATCCACCAATCCCGCCGGCCGCTGCGGCCACGGATAGAAAAACGGCCACGCCAGCGCGCCAGAAAACGTTGCATGCGCCGTCAGCCCCAAATTCCGGCTTGCGCGCGCGGCCCAATGCAGTTGCTGCACCGCCCACTGCTGCCGCCCCTGCGCATCCAGTCCCGCCGGCGCAAACCCTTCGAGCAGCGGATCGTATGCCGGATGGCTCGCGACTAACTGTCCTTGTAGGTGCGTGGATAACTCAGTAACTTTAAGCCCAGCCTCCCGCACCGTGCCCAGAATCTGGTCGCAATAATCCTGGCTTTCGGCTGCCGCCTTCAGGTCGAATAGACGCGCGTCCCACGTGGGAATCTGCACGCCCACAAACCCCAGCTTCTTGGCCCACTCCGCCATCCCCGCCAGAGTATTGAACGGCGCTTCATCTCCTGCAAATTGCGCCAGAAAAATTCCCGGCCCTTTGATCGTCTTCATTTCCATATCCTCGCGAGTTCACAACAAGATTGGTTGCCCTACCCTCGCCGCGTATTTGTTTGTGCAGCCGGGGTGGGAAATCATAAATGCCCTACACTAGAAGTCCACCCAAGCCCCTGTCTTGTTACTCTCAATCGCGCGCTCAATAAACCGCATCCCGCGCACACCGGCTCGAATCCCCGGCAGCGTATCCGGCAGTACATCCAACCGATCAGACCTCCACGCCTCAAGGGCGATGGCAAACTCGCGATAGAGTACCGCAAAGGCTTCCAAATATCCCTCTGGATGCCCGCCTGGCAGCCTCGTCACCGCCCGCGCGGCGTGATTGAGATAAGCCATGCCAGCATGCCGAGTCTCATCCGGCCCGCTGTTGCGCCGCAACTGCAGCGTGTTCGGCGTCTCCTGCTGCCAGTGCAGGCTGGCCTTCTCGCCGTACACGCGAATGCGCAGCCCGTTTCCCTCACCCGCTGCAATCTGCGATGCCATCAGCACGCCATCCGCACCATTGCTCAACTTCAGCAGCGCCGTGCAGTCGTCATCCACACGACGACCTGGCACCACCGACCGAAGCGTCGCGTGCAGCGCCGTCACGTCCAGCCCTGTCATGTACTCCACAAGATGAAACGCATGCGTGCCGATATCGCCGATGCAACCGCCCGGTCCATTCTGCGCGGGATCAGACCGCCATGACGCCTGCTTCTGTCCGGTTAGTTCCAAGGGCTCGCTCAACCAACCCTGCAGATACTCGACCGACACCTTGCGAATCGCGCCTAACTCACCGCTAGCGCAGATAGCCCTCGCGTCCCGCACCAGCGCGTAGCCGGCGTATGTGTGCGTCAGCCCATAAGGCAAGCCTGATGCCTTCACCAACCGCTCAAGCTCCAACGCTTCTTCGTAGGTGGCGGTTGCCGGCTTGTCACTTACTACCGGAATCCCCGCCGCGAGAGCAGCCTTCGCCACCGGCAGATGCAGATGATTCGGCGTCGCGATCACCACAAAGTCGATCCCGTCCTGCCGCTGCTTCTCAGCGCCTAACATGTCCTCGTATCCCGCATACGCGCGTGCGGAATCAATGTGAAATGACACCCCAGCCGCTCGCGACTTTTCCGGCGATGACGAGAAAGCGCCCGCCACCATCTCAATCCGCCCATCCAGTTCCGCAGCCATCCGATGCACCGGCCCAATGAACGCCCCCGGCCCACCGCCTACCATCCCCATCCGCAGCTTCCGTGTCTCCGCCATCTTTGCTTTGACCTCCATTTCTATCACTGCACGCTCACTCTCTCACGCCACCAACTCCGCCCTCCTCAACCCAGGCGCCAGCGTCCGCAGCACCAACAGCGCCAGCAAATACGCGCATCCCGAATACAGAAACAGCGGCACATAACTTCCCGTCAACTGCAGAACGTGTCCGGCCACCGGCTGAAATACTGCTCCACCCAGCGCGCCAGCCACTTGTCCAAAGCTCACCACCGTCCCGATGTGCTCCGCGGGAAACATATCCGATGTTGTGGTGAAAATATTCGCCGACCACCCCTGATGTGCCGCCGCCGCCAAACTCAGCAGCCCCACCGCAAGCCACTCCGAGTTCAATCCACCCGCCACCACAATCGGCACCACCAGCACCGCGCAAGTCAGCATCGCCGCCAGCCGTGCACGCTTCAGGGTCATACCCAGCTTGATGTAGCCCTTCGGGAGCCATCCGCCATACACACTGCCAATGGTTGATATCACATACACCGTAACCAACGGCGGACCCAGGTGCACCAGATCAACGTGAAACCGTGAGTTGAAATACTGCGGCAACCAGAACAGGAAAAACCACCACACGGGGTCTGTCAACAACTTGCCCATCATAAAGGCCCACGTCTGCCGGTAGCGCAGTAGTGTCCACCACGCCACCGACGGTGCGGGAGGCCCAGTGACAACTTCTCCGCGCGTCCAGTCCATACTTTCGCGCGGCTTGCGATATCGGATCAACCACCACACAATCCAGATCGCACTGAATAGCCCTGTGATGAGAAACGAAGCTCTCCATCCGAAATGAAGCGCAACCCACGGCACCGCCAGCGGAGCCAGAATAGCCCCCACGCCCGCGCCAGAGTTGAAGATCCCCGTCGCCAGCGCCCGCTCCTTCGGCGGAAACCATTCCGCAGTTGCCTTGATAGCCGCGGGAAAATTCCCGCTCTCGCCGAGTCCCAGGAAAAACCGCGCCACGCTAAATCCGAATACGGTGTTCACCAGCGCATGCCCCATCGCCGCAAGGCTCCATAGCCCGGTCACAATGGGATAACCGCGCCGGCAGCCCAGTCGGTCCACGAGGCGCCCCGCAAAAACCACGCCCAGCGCGTATGCGATCTGGAAGGCGGCCAGAATATTTCCGTATTGCTGATCGCTAAGGCTGATTGAAGTTTCGAATGTCGGCCAACCCGGAAGCAGTGGCTGCAAATGCAGCAGGTGCCCGGTCAAACTCGGCTTCAGAATCGACAGCACCTGGCGGTCTACATAGTTGATCGTGGTCGCCACAAAAAGCATGGCGCAGATCGTCCACCTGCCTTGGAGCGCCGGTGGATCGCCCAGTGATTCCGATTTTATTTCGGTTCCGATCATCAACTCACCAGTCTGTCAACGTTCCGTCCAGCTTTCGATTCACTGGCAAGTACGCGCGCTGATAAGGATACTTCGCCGCCAGCGCCTCATCCAGATCAACGCCTAACCCCGGTGCATCGCCCGGAGTCATGTACCCATTCTTGAACGAATAATTGTGCGGAAACACCGCATCCGTTTCGTCCGTATGCGGCATGTGCTCCTGGATGCCGAAATTATGCACCGCCGTATTGAAATGCAGCGCCGCGGCCATGCACACCGGCGACAAATCCGTTGCCCCGTGGCATCCCGTCCGCACGTGATAGATCTCCGCAAAATCCGCCAGCTTCTTCAAGTGCGTTAACCCGCCCGCATGCACCACCGTCGCACGAATATAGTCGATCCACTGGTTGCGAATTAAATCATGCGCATCCCAAATCGTGTTGAACACCTCGCCCACCGCGAGCGGCGTCGTGGTGTGCTCGCGAATCACCCGGAACCCCTCCTGCAACTCCGCCGGCGTCGGGTCCTCCATCCAGAAAAGATGAAACGGCTCCAGTTCCTTGCCCAGCCGTCCCGCCTCAATCGGCGTCAGCCTGTGATGGCAATCATGCAGCAAATGCAGCTCCTCGCCAAACGTTTCCCGCACTCGCGCAAATAGCTGGGGCACATGCCGCAGATAGGGCTCCGTCTCCCACTCGTATTCTGACGGAAGCCCACGCTCTGCAGGCTCATAACGCTCCGCGCCCTTTGCCACTCCGTAAGTGCTCTTCAGCCCCGCAATCCCGCTCTGCACGCGGATCGCCTTGTAACCCATTTCCTTGTGTCGCGCCACATCCTCAAGCGCCGCATCAATGTTTTTCCCGTTAGCGTGCGCATAAACCAGCACGCCCTCGCGGCTTTTGCCGCCCAGCAAGTTGTACACCGGCGTGCCCAGTGCCTTGCCTTTGATATCCCACAGCGCTACGTCGACAGCCGCGATCGCAGCCATCGTCACCGGCCCGCGCCGCCAATACGGTCCGCGATACAAATATTGCCAAATGTCCTCGGTCTGAAACGGATCGCGCCCAATGATGCACGGAATCACATGGTCCGTGAGATAGCTCGCCGCCGCCAGCTCACGCCCATTCAGCGTCGCATCGCCGAGCCCGTAAATCCCCTCATCCGTCTCCACCTTCAGCGTTACGAAATTCCGCCCCGGCGAAGTAATGTTCACGTACGCATTTCGAATCTTCACAACCTATGCCCGTCCTGTTCACTTTGCCCTGTTCGCTGTCAACTGCCTTACTGATTCACTCCGCTCGCCAAAAAGCCGCCGTCAACGCCGACAATCTGTCCTGTCACAAATGAAGACGCCTCCGACGCCAAATACACTGCCGTCCCCGCCACTTCCCTCGCCTCACCGAAGCGCCGCATCGGCGTACGCATTACGAGCTCTTCTCCGCGCGCTGTACCCATGATCAGACTCTTGTTCAAAGGCGTCGGAAACACCCCGGGCGCAATCGCATTCACGTTCACGCCGGTCTGCGCCAGTTCCACTGCCAGCACCTTCGTCAGCCCGCCTACCGCTGCTTTACTCGCGGAGTAAGCCCCAACCTGGCTGAACGCCACAAACGTGGTGAGCGATGCAATGTTCACGATCCGCCCATACCGAGCCTTGACCATCGTCTTGCCAAAGATCTGGCACGCACGCAGCGTTCCCGTCAGGTTGGTTTCCATTACCCGCGCCCACTCCTCTTCGCTTTCATCCAGAGTCCACGCCTTGTGAGTCACGCCCGCCGCATTCACCAGAATGTCAACCTTCCCGAACGCTCCGATCACTGCATCGTGCAGCGCCTGCACCGACGCACGATCGAGCACATCGCTCGTCACCCGCAGTGACCGCCGGCCCATCGCTTCAATTTCCGCAGCCACCGTGTTCACCTGCTCCGGACGCCGCGAACTCGGCACCACATCGGCGCCGGCTTCGGCAAGCCCCAACGTAATCGCGTGGCCCAACCCAGTCGTCCCGCCCATCACAACCGCAACCCGCCCGCTTAAATCAAACAGACTTCCGCTCATGTCCCTCCGCTCCTGGCAACTCCGCTGCAAAAAGCAACTCTACAGGATGCCGCCGACCGCGGTCATGTGGCACCAGTCGCAACCTAAGCACTCTATTCCATAAGCCGATTTACTTCGGCTCATTCAGCCTCTCGGCCCTCCGTACGATACAGTGTTGATGAACCACGATCGAAGGACCATTCATGGACCCAATCAGCATTCCCGAGCAACACCGCCGTTGGGACTGCCTCTCTCTCGGCGAAGTCATGCTCCGCCTCGATCCCGGCGACGGCCGCATCCACACCACGCGACAATTCACCGCATGGGAAGGTGGTGGCGAGTACAACGTGGCCCGTGGCCTGCGCCGCTGCTTCGGCCTGCGCACTGCTGTCGCCACTGCTCTGACCGATAACGCCGTTGGCCGCCTGGTTGAAGACATGATTCTCCAAGGCGGCGTCGACCCGTCGCTCATCCGATGGATCCCCTACGATGGCATCGGCCGCGACGTTCGAAATGGCCTCAACTTCACCGAGCGCGGCTTCGGCTTACGTGCCGCAGCGGGCTGTTCTGATCGCGGCCACACCGCCATCAGCCAGGTCAAGTCGGGAGACTTCGACTGGCAAGGAATTTTCGGAAACAGGAGCGGCACCAGGTGGCTCCACACCGGCGGTATCTTCGCGGCACTGTCGACTTCCACCCCGCAGGTGGCCGCGGAAGCCATGGATGCCGCACGTCTCACCGGGACGCTCGTCTCCTTCGATCTCAACTTCCGCGAGTCGCTCTGGACGTCTATCGGAGGCAAAGCCAAAGCCCAGGAGGTCAACCGTGAACTCGTCCGCAAAGTCGACGTCCTTCTCGGCAACGAAGAAGACTTTTCCGCTATGCTCGGCGTGCACATAGCGGGCGTCGCTGAGGACTTCGGGGAACTCCCCATACCCGCCTACGAACATATGCTTCGCGAAGTCGCCGCGGCCTACCCCAACCTCAAACTCGTCGCCAGCACGCTTCGAACTGCGCACACGGCCACTCGCAACGCCTGGGGCGCCATCGCGCTATATCAGGACAAGATTGTTCACGTCCCTCAACGCGACGTCGAAATCTACGATCGCGTTGGCGGCGGTGACAGCTTCGCCTCGGGGCTTATCTACGGCCTTCTCGCCGGCAAGGGAATCGACTACTCCGTCCAGTGCGGAGTGGCCCATGGCGCGTTAGCCATGACCACCCCCGGCGACACCAGCATGGCCACTCTGGATGAAGTCGAGCGCGCCATGAAAGGCGGCAGCGCCCGTATCGCCCGCTAATGCCTTAAGTAAGGATTGAAATGCCCGAATCAACCGCCCAGATCCTCGAACGTGTCGGCCTCATCCCTGTCCTCCGCGCCAAGAACACCAAGCAGGCACTCGCTGTGGTCGACGCCATGATCGCCGGCGGCGTCACCGTCGTAGAAGTCACCATGACCTGCCCGGATGCCTGTGGCGTCTTGCGCGAGCTCAAGAATCAATATGGCTCGAAAGTCTTGCTAGGCTCTGGTACGGTCACCACGCCCCACGATGCCGAAGCCACCATTGAAGCTGGCGCTGAATTCGTCGTCAGTCCGAGTTTTCATCCTGAAGTAGTCTCAGCAACCAAAAACAACGGGAAATTGAGCATCCCCGGGGCACTCACGCCCACCGAAGTCATCACCGCCGAACGTGCCGGCGCAGACTACATCAAGATCTTTCCGTGCTCTGCGATGGGCGGGGCCCCCTATCTCAAAGCGCTCCTCGCACCATTTCCGCACCTAAAGCTCATTCCGACCGGCGGCGTCACTGTCCAAACCGCGGAAAGCTTCCTGAAGGCCGGCGCTAAGGCCCTCGGTGTGGGCGGCGATCTGGTCAACCTCAACGCTATCGATGATGGCCACCCCGAAATTATCACTGCAGCCGCCAAGGCCTACTTGCAAATCCTCGCCAGATTTCGAAGTGCATGAATCATCGCGGTATCACGGCCTCTCCAGGCCGCGCATATCCCGTCATCTCCAGGTACCCAACCCCCCGTACCGCAACGCCATCGCGCTTTCCGTCAATTTCAACCACGCCTTCCCAATAACTAGGTCCATACCCACCAACTAATTCCTGATCTCGCAATGGCGTCGTCACGTCGAACTCTATCCCTATCCTCGCAATCGACACGTGCCATCGCTCCGGATAACTCGCCTTCGTCTGCGCGCTCGTCCAGTTATCTCCCACCGGCATCATCGCGAAGTCCTTTGCCGTCACAAACTCGCTCTTCCCCTGCGTACTTACATAACTTCCCGACGAGTACGGATCAATGCTCCCATCTCTATGCCGCAGCCGATACAACATCAAATCCGATCCATCCTCAAGCTGCACGCTCAGCCAGTCCCACCCTGTCTCATCCGCCGACATCGACCCCGTAAAGAACTCGTGATCCATCCAGGACGTCCCCTCAACCTGGTACGCCTTCCCGTCCAAATCGATGGAACCCGTCGTTATCAGCCTTGTCAGCGAGAAGTAATGCGAAGCATGCCCGTCGCCCTCCGCCTTCTGGCTCACGCCATTCTGCCCCTGGATCAGAGGCGCCTTTGCCGCTGCAACCTTCAGCCCAATTCCGAACTTCGCGCCTACACCGCGCAATTCCTCACCGCGGTCTCCGATCCGTGCCTGCCAGTTCCCGTTCCAAACCAACCCAGCCTTCTCATCGACCCCAGCCATCCCCGGCCCTGCACGGTTCAAGCGCTCCTCGTGGTAGAAACGCTGCCCCGTCACATCGCTAAGCGCCAGGTGCGCCATCCACAAATCCTTCACAAACCAAGGCCCAGGCTTATCATCCCGTGAAACACCCTGCCGAAAAAACGTCAACTCATACCCAAACCGGTGTCCATCCGGCGCCCGTAAATTCCCCGTGTAGTACCACCACTCTGTCTGGTAGTCTTCATGATTGAAGTAATCCCGCGGGAACTCGAACTTATACCCCGGTAGCGCCGACTTATAGTCCTGCGCGCCCGCGCTTACGGCCATAAATAACATCAGAAGTGCAATCCACCTATTCCTCATGCACCACCTCAATCGGATTCAGCCGCACCGCCATCCGTGCCGGCACAATCCCCGCCAGCACCGTCGCCGCATACACCACCGAGATAGACCCAAGCAGCACCGTCGCCGGCAAGTGAAACTGAATCGTCCACCCAAACGACTGCTTGTTGATCACATAAACCAAAATCAGAGACAGCACAAACCCCAGTGCTAACCCGGTCGCGTTTGCCAGCAATCCGATCAGTCCTGCCTCAACCAAAATCAGCTTCCTAATCTGCGCCGACGTCGCGCCGAGAAACCGCAGCACGCCAAACTCTCGCCGCCGGTCCATCACAATCGACATCAACGCGCCCGCAATCCCGCCGATCGCCACCACAATCGAAATCGCTTCCAATGCGTACGTAATCGCAAACGTCTGGTCAAAAACTTTGATCCCTTGACGCCGTATTTCGCCATTCGAAAACATCAGCACGTCGCTTCCGGCCGCCGCCTTCTGCACCGCAGCCCGTGTCGCCTCAAAATTAACGCCTCGCCTCAGAAACACTGCCAGATTCGTAGGCGCGGGGTCAGGCAGGTATTTCAACATCGTGTTGCGATCGAGGATAATGAATCCCGCTTCGTGCCCGTAGTCATAAAACACATCGACCACGTTAAATGTAGCTTTCCGCTCGCCCAGCGGCAGCGTAATCGTGTCGTCCGCCTTCACGTGATGCTTGTTTGCGAACGGCTCGCTCACCAGCGCACCATCACTGCTGGTCAACTCCCGCAGCACATCTGCAGCCGGTCGTCCCGACAAGAAACTCAAACTTTGCTCGCCGCGCTGCAAATCAATATCCACGCCCGCCAGAGTCGCAGGCAATCCCTGGTACTCAATCTCGTAAGCCCGAAACCGGCTCACACTCTGCACACCCGGCACCTTCGCAATGCGCTCCGCCAATCCCGGCGCAATCGTCGGATGCTGATCCGCAACCACTGCGCCCGCCGGCCGCAAATACAAATCACCCGACAATTGCGCATCCATCCAAGTCATCACCGTCTGACGAAAACTTCCCACCATGATGCCCACCGACGTCATCATCGCAATCGCCGTCGCCAGCGCGCCAACCAGTACACTCGTCCTGCGTAACGACCCGCCCAAACTCCGCGAAGCCAGCAGCGCCTCCACGCCCATCAATCTGCGTAGCAACCCCGAACCCGCCGACGTCACCACGTGGACAACAAGCGGCGTCACCATCGCCGACGCGCCTACAAATAGTAGTGCAGCAAGATACCCCATCACCGGCATCCCGCCCAACTCCGGAGCCTGCGCCGCCGCCGCACCAAGCACCACCAGCACCAGCGCGATCAGTGCATCTCGCTTCCTCTCCACTCGTACTTCGTACTCGCGCCGCCCTCGCGCCATCGCCTCCGTCGGGGCCACCAAACTCGCCTCGCGTGCCGGAGCCAGCGCCGACACCACAGCCACCCCAATTCCAACCACCAGCGCCAGAAACACTGAGCCAATAGTCAGGCGCATCTCGCCTGGAGAGCTCGACACATACAGCGCGTTCACCGTGGTCGACAGCAACCGTACCGCGCCCGTCGCCATCAACCTTCCCGCCGGTAGTGACGCCATTGCGCCGACAAATCCAAACAGCACCGCCTCAATTAGAAACGCGCCCATCACCGCGCCGCGGCTCGCGCCAATCGCCCGCATCATGCCAATATCCGCACGCCTCCGCACCACGGAAATCGACAGCGCGTTGTAAATTAGAAACGCGCCCACCAGCAGCGCAATGTAACTCAGCACCCGCAGATTCCACCGGAACGCCGCCAGCATCCTGCGATTCGCAACCGTCTCACTGCCTTGCGGATTCAGCATCACCCCATCCGGCAGCGCCGCGCGAATCCTCTTCTCCCAATCCGCAAATTCGCCGCTCTCAGGTGTCTTGATCAAGATGCGATCCACGCGCCCAGTCTTCCCCGTGGCGAGTTGCGCCGCGCCCATGTCCATCAACACCGCGTCCCCGCTCACCTTTGCCGAATCTGGAATCAATCCGCGCACCGTGTACACGCGAATCTGGTCGTTGATCAGCAGTTCAACTTTCTCGCCAACAGCCCTGCCCACCGCACGTGTCGTCCAAATCGCATCCGCATCGTTGATGTGACGAAAGCTATCCTTCATTTCCGCGTCATCCAGCGTCTTCGCGCCTTCGCCGTTCGCCTCGCCCACCAGGTCGATGCCGATCAACGGAATCGTTTCGCCGCTCGCCACAACCGTCGCATGACCCTCGATGCGCGGACTCACGTGCAGGGCAAACGGCAGCGTGGCCACGCGCGCCACCACGGTTTCGGGCACGCCGCCCGCCGCAGTCACTTCCAGATCATTTTTCCCTGTCAGTGTTTCCATCGATGAGCGAAACGACCCCGCCGCGGCATCGCCGGCCAAGTCAATCGCCACCACCGCCGCATCGCCCAACGCCACCGCAAACACAATCAGCAGCGCGCGACCCGGCTGCCGCACCAGGGGCCGCAGGATCATGCGATACAGCAACACCAACTGTCCCATCAGCCCGGTTCCTGCACAATTTGTCCGTCGCGCATTCGCACCACACGATCGGCGATAGCCGCTGCTTCAGCGCTGTGCGTTGCCATCAGTATCGCCACATTCTGGTCCGTACTCACGCGCCGCAGCAATTCGAGAATCGCATTTCCCGTCGCTGTATCGAGGTTTCCAGTCGGCTCATCCGCCAGCAGAATGCGCGGCCCATGCACCA
This sequence comes from Acidobacteriota bacterium, assembly GCA_025353435.1. Taxonomy (GTDB): domain Bacteria; phylum Acidobacteriota; class Terriglobia; order Terriglobales; family Acidobacteriaceae; genus Telmatobacter. The sequence continues at coordinate 14,348 of JANXQR010000251.1, forward strand.
ACGCTCGCGCAATCGCCACTCGCTGCATCTGCCCACCGCTCAGTTGATGCGTCATGCGATGAGCCAACTCCGCAATCCCCACACTTGCCAGTCGCTCCATCGCAATTGGTCGCGGATTCGCATGTCCCGCCAGCAGCAGTGGAACCTCAACGTTCTCCACCACGCTCAGCGTATTCAGCAGTTGAAACGACTGAAAGACGAAGCCAACCTTCTCACGTCTCAGCTTGGTAAGTCCCTGCTCATTCAGCCCATCGGTCGCAACACCGTCCAGCCGCACATGTCCCGCAGTAGGAAAATCCATCGCGCCCGCCAAATGCAGCAGAGTTGACTTGCCGCAGCCGCTCCGCCCCATCAGCGCAAGAAACTGCCCTGCGCCCACCGCAAGCGACACGTCATCGAGCGCGCGCACCCGCTCGCTCTCCGTTGAATACTCTTTCGTTACATGTTCGATCGAAAGCAGCGGCACATTCGCATCCGCGCGCACCGCCACCCGCAAGCCTGTCTCGTCAACGCTCATTCTGTACAAGACTAATTGGATGAGGCCTCAGACGAGTTAGCTGGTAATTCAAGCCCACATATTTCGTCCCATCAAAATGGGCGAATTGGGGAAACCAATTGGGCCCTCAAAGCTTGTAAGCGTTTCTCACCAACCCCACTGTCAACTCCCAAGCCAACTCCGCGGCCTCATCCTCATCCAGCCGATGCTCCGACACCAGCTTTCCCAGAAATGCCGCATCCGTCCGTCGCGCCACATCGTGCCTCGCGGGGATCGACAAGAACGCTCGTGTGTCATCGTTGAAGCCCACAGTGTTATAAAAACCCGCGGTCTCCGTCGCTGTTTCGCGGAAGCGCCGCATCCCCTCCGGGCTGTCGTTAAACCACCACGGCGGTCCCAGCTTCAGGCAAGGATAATGCCCCGCCAGCGGCGCCAGTTCCCTGCTATAAGTCGTCTCATCCAGCGTGAACAAAATGATCGTCAGCTTCCGTTCGTTCCCAAACCGGTTTAGCAGCGGCCGCAGCGCTTCAACGTAATTTGTCGGCCCTGGAATATCCGCACCCATGTCGCGCCCATATCGCGCGAAAATCTGCGCGTTGTGGTTGCGCACACTACCCGGATGAATCTGCATCACCAACCCGTCCTCCAGGCTCATCCGCGCCATCTCGGTCAGCATCTGCCCGCGAAATATTTCCAAATCCGCCGCGTACGCCGTCCCCTTTATCACCTGCTCAAACAATGTGGCCGCGCTGGTATCGCCCAAATCTTCGGTCATCGCCGTGGGATGCCCGTGGTCCGTTGCCGTCGCCCCCAACTCCTTGAAGTATTCGCGCCGCCGCGCCAACGCCCGCAGATAGCCGCGCCACGTCAGCGTGTCCTCGCCCGTCAACGCGCCCAGCGCGCGCACATTTTCGTGAAATCCCGGGTGCTGCGGATCAACCACCGGATCCGGCCGAAACGTCGGAATCACTCGACCCTTCCAACCAGATTCGCGAATTGCTGCATGATCCCCCAATGCATCGAGAGGCGAATCCGTCGACGCCAACAATTCGATCCCAAATCGGTCAAAAAGCGCTCGTGGCAAAAAATCCGGTGTCTTTAAGATCGCCGCAATCGTGTCGTAGTAGTGATCCGCGTTCTTCTCGTTCAGCCGTTCCGTGAATCCGAATAGCTCTTGAAACGCGTAGTCGAGCCACAGCCGCGTGGGTGTGCCGCGAAACAGGTAATAATGCGTCGCAAAAATCCGCCACACCTCTCGCGGCCCTTCAATCTCATCCTCGCCAATTTCCAGTTCCTCAAACGTCATACCCTGGCTATAGAGCATGCGGAAAACATAATGATCGGGCTGCACAAACAGCTTCACTGGATCGGGAAACGGCTCGTTACGCGCAAACCACCGTGCCTGCGTATGCCCGTGCGGACTCACTATTGGCAGGTCCTTGATCAACTCGTACAGCCGGCGCGCTACCGCCCGCGATCCCTCTTCCGCCGGAAACAGCCTGTCTTCATGCAGCAGAGCCACGTCAGTCCCCCTTCGCTGCCTCGATAAGCAAACACTAGTATCCGACATTGCCCCACCCTTTGCGTGTCGTCCTGTGACATCACAATAAAGCGTCTCAAGCACGAACCAGGATGCCCCACCTTCTGCGCGACTTTGTTTTTTGCGCCTAAGGTGGGATGCAACGGCACTCGCCTCCGCTATCCTTAACGCATCCCAGCGCGGATCAAAAGCAAGGACCTCGCACCGTCATGACCAAATCGCAAACCTCGCAGTCTCCCTTCCGACTCGACAATCGCCACGCCCTCATCACGGGTGGCGCAAGCGGTATCGGTGAAGCCACGGCAAAAGAGTTCGCCCGCGCCGGCGCCCATGTCGAT
>JANXQR010000260.1 GCA_025353435.1 Acidobacteriota bacterium
CCCGCGCCTCCGGCCTCGTCAAACTCGACACCTTCCTCGCCGGCCTCGAGCGCCTCCTGCCCTCGTGGTCCAATAATCTATCCAGCAGGTACTTCAGCCACGCACGCACTTTGCCCATCTCCATCGGCCTATGATCTACAAAATCATTCATCGCACCACTTACAAATACAAGTACCCCGTGTCGGTCGGGAATCACGTGGCGTGCCTTAAGCCGCGCTCCATCCAGCACCACAGCTTGATCAAAAGTGAAATCATCATCACCCCCAACCCCACCTCCATCACCGAGCGCATCGATTACTTCGGAAACCATCTTTGCTACTTCACCGTCGAAGAGCCCCACGACGAGCTAATCGTCGAAGCCCGCAGTGAAGTCGCCATGGAAGATCCCCCCGCGACCCCGCCTACGCATTCCCCCGCATGGGAAGACGTGGCAGCCGCTCTGTCCCGTGATCAGCATCCCGAAGCGCTTGAGGCTTACCAGTTTCGATTTGAGTCGCCGCGCATTCGCCTCAGGCCTGAATTCGCCGCATACGCCCTGCAATCCTTCACGCCCGGCAGGTCCTTCCTTCAAGCGCTGCTCGACCTGACCGCGCGCATGCACACCGATTTTCGTTTCGACTCAAAAGTCACAACTGTGCGCACCCCCGTTGAAGAAGTCTTCCAAAAACGCCGCGGCGTATGCCAGGATTTCGCACATGTGCAGGTCGCGTGCCTGCGCTCCATCAACCTCGCCGCACGCTATGTCAGCGGCTACTTGCGCACCTATCCGCCGCCCGGCCAACCACGCCTCGTCGGTGCAGACGCATCGCATGCATGGGTGTCCTGCTATTGCCCTGCGTTAGGCTGGCTTGACGTCGATCCAACTAACAACGTTGTGCCGTCCAACGGACACGTCACGCTCGCATGGGGCCGCGACTTCGGCGACGTGAGCCCGCTCCACGGCCTCATCCTCGGCGGCGGCGTTCACACGCTCAAAGTCGCCGTCGACCTTGAAGCCGTCGAATCCTGAGCGACGTCGCCGGACGTTTCCGCCGTCACGCTTTGCGGCGGTTCCGCCTCTTCCTCTGACACCACAAAGAAGTTCACCAGGTCCGCCTGTCCGAATGAAGTAGTCAACGCCACATCGGACGCGTCTCTGCCCGTCGCCATCAAAATGCGCGCGTACCGCGGCACATTGTTGCGCGCATCAAAGGTCCACCAGCGGTCGTCAAGATACACCTCAAACCATGCGCTGAAGTCCATCGGCAGCCGCAGCGGCACGCGGATATCACCCAGATATCCGGTTGCATAGCGCGCCGGAATATTCAGCGCCCGGCAAAATGTAATCGCCAGGTGTTGATAATCGCGGCACACGCCCACCCGCTCCGTGAACACATCCAGCGCCGTCTTGGTCGGCCGCGCAAACTGGTAATTGAATTCCACTTTGCCGTGCACCCAGTCGCAAATCGCCTGCACCCGGCCCCATCCCGGCGCAGTGTGCCCGAACAACTCATACGCAACCTTCGATAGCCGATCCACCTCGCAATAGCGGCTGTTCAGCAGATACACCAGCACCTCGTTGGGCAAATCGCCCACCGCCTGTTCGCGCGCCGCCACATTCACCTCGTCCGGCTCGTCCGCGCACCGCACCAGTGTCGAATTCGTCAGTCGCAGCAGCCCCGCAGGCGCCACGAATCGCGAGCATCGATTGCCGTACCAGTCCGTGTAGTGTGTAACTGGAACCGCAGGCTCGGTCTGCAATTCATCGGCTTCCAGCAAGTCCTGAGAGCGCGATGCATGAACACTCAGAAGCGCCACCATGGCCGCTTCACGCGGAAATTGAAATTGGATATCGTAGCCAACGCGAATCAGCAAAATAAAGCCTCATGTCTGCGCTCCGGCAAAACAGCGCGATAAAACCATCGTCTCACCTACCATCGCCGTCACTTATTAGATGCAAGCACTCCACGCCGTGGATGCCACTCCCTCAATCGGGCCCTGCGTCACCCCGAAGTTGCCGCCCGCCCCTCCTCGCAGCACAAATCCGGCGGCGCACGCTATATCGCATTTTACAAATCTTTACAAGGTCATTGACCAAAGGCAACCCCGCCCAATCCCATTCGGCCTACGCTGTACTCCAGCATCGAGCTGATATGCGTTCGGTCAATCCCCTCTGGCCACGAACGCGCTTCCACAAACTTCGCTCGCCAACTCAGGCTGCAGAGCTGGGGTCGCAGAAAATCGCCATCAGCTTGCATCAATGGGTAAGTCAATAATTCGGCGTTTGCAGCCGCAGTCAATTTTGCAATGCGGTCATCGCGGTTGTTGGTCAAGCCACGGTACTGGTCAATCAGGGATCAGCACGCCGTGCCTCCTCCAATCCGTCATCAGCAGAACCTTGTCTTTTTCCGGGGATCGTCCTTTTTTGAACCATTCATAATTCCGGTTTCATTCACATCTACCATCGGTACCCTAACTCAAACTCTGGAGACTGACCATGTTCACCACCTACAAAAATCGCAACACTCTCGTTCGGGTCAACGCAGCGCACAGGCTCACACGCAACAACCTGGAGTTAGCCGGTGTTGTCGTCCTTTTCTTCTCGCTCGCCGTGGCCTTCGTCATGACCATCATCGTCATGATGTGCCAGGCAGCCTAGAAAATTCGAGTACCACCCAACATCCCCATCGCGCGGTGATGGGAAAGCTGCCGCCCGGCTGTAAAGACCGTGGAAGGAACGGCCGGGCGCGCGAGTGGGGGACCAATGCCCGCACACCTCGCGTGTGTGCTCTCTCTGCAAACAGTCATTGCGGAGGCTTCACCTTCCGCGCCGGCCGCTCGCTACTTCTTCAATAAAAACCAACTCCGAACTCAGCGCGTGCGCCAGGTGAATCTCCACACCCGCATCCATAAGTTCCTTCCCCATAGCCTGCGCATCGGCTGCCGTTCCATCCTCAAAGTGCAACTCGTAATGCTTCGCCGCATCCAGCCCCTGCAGCACAAACCTGTGCCGGTCCTCATCCGCAATGCTTCCGCGAAACGCATACACCACGCCACGTCTCCGCGCGGGATCCCAATACTCCATGCCATCCCAATGCACGCCATCCGGTCGAACCGACACATGATACAAATGCGCATCGCGGATCAGCGGACGCAACTTCTGCTTGTATAACTGAATCGCCCGCAGCGCCGCGCCATGTTGGTCCGCTGACCATGCTGTAGTATCCAGCATCACCGTGAACCAGCCCATCATCCCGCTGCGCAACATATAGTTAAAATTCTCCGTCAGCGGTGTCGGCCACTTCTCCACATAGCTCTCTAGCATCGCCGCCGGCAACACGTAGCTCGCATCGTAAAAGGCGCGCCGGTTTGACAGCGGATCATAAGTGTCGGTGATCGAAAAGTAGTCGCCATGCGCCGCCGATCCAAAATCAACCATGCGTCCGCCGTCATTGCAAATCTCAAACAGCATGCCCGGATGCTCCCGCCGCGTCTGCTCGTAGATCGCGTAATAGGCGCGCACCGCGTGATAACTCACGTCCGTCGAGTTAGACGCCATCACAAAATCCGATCCCCAATCATGGATCACTTTCATCGTGCTGTGATTCGGCGCGGCATGCGGATGGTCGTCGCGCATGCATCCCTTGGCCACCAGGTAGCCATCGTGCTCCAGCATGTCCAGGTGGTAGCTATCCACAATGCGCTTCACCTCGCGCGCAAAGTATTCCCGCGCCGCAGGAACGCCCAGGTCCGCGGTTCGCCCCTTGTACTCCTCAGGCTTCCAGTCCGCCGGCACGTCGCTCACCAACCAATCACGCACCTTCGCATCGCGCGCATTCAACGCACCCGCATCGCCATTGAGCCCAGCCTGCGTCCAGTCCACCCACAGGCCAAACCGCAGCCCCTGCGCGTGCGCCGCGTCCGCCACATACGCCAGCCCATGCGGAAATTTCTTCACGTCGGGATACCAGTCGCCCACTCCCTTGAACCAGCCCGCGTCCAGGTGGAACATCTCCAGGCCCAGTTCCTTCGCATCACCAATCATGCGCAGCGCCTGCTGCTCGTCCACCTGCATCCCGCTTCCCCAACTGTTATTCACCGTCAGCGGATACCGCGCATCCTTCCAGGTCAGCGGATTTCCAAGCACCGCGCGCACCCACGGCCGCAGCTGATTTCCGGCGCCATCCGCTCCCTCTGTGAAGGCCCCCAGAAACACCGTCGGCGTTTCAAATGTGCCTCCCAGCTCAAGCCGTGTGCGAAACGGCCCCGGCTCCGGATCAAGTCCAATCACGGTCTTCACGTTATCGCCAACTCGTTCCAGCGAAATCCGCGTCCTCCCGCTGAACTCAATTCCCGCATACCAACCTGCTTGCGATTTATCAGCGCCGAACACAAACTCCGCAGGAATAATCTCGCGCGCTTCACCGGGCGCAGGCAACGCATAAGTCGATGACTTACCCGTCCACTTATAGCCCTCACTAACAGGCTCAAGATGCGCACCTTCCTTCGAGGGAGTATCCGCCCCCTTCTCGACATAGAAGTTACGCAGTTCGGCGCCAGCCGGATAACTCATATCGAGTCGAAGTGAATCCACCAGCGGCAGCCAAACCTCCTGCCCGCTCAGGTTCTCAATCTTGATGGAATGCTCGACCGGCCCAAACTCCGCACGCGCCTCCCATATCCACGACAAGCGCAAATGCGGACTCGCCGACTCATAAACGAAAACAACGTTTCGCTTGTCTCTCCGGTCCAATTGCGGCACACGTTGCCACACCAGCGGAACCGCAGCGCCACCAATCTCGACGCTCTCGGGTAGCGATTCGACAGCCGAATTATTTGTGCGAATTTCCGGAGCACCTTTAATCCAAGTGACCTTTGGAGCATGAAGCCCCGCTTCAAAGGTCAACTCGGTGTCTGACGTTGATAGCAGTGCAGTCCGCGGTGCCCCCAAATTCTGCGCCCCGCACGCAGCTGCAAGCCCGCAAAACAGCATCGAGCATACGCTGAGTCGAACGCTCAAGGCGCCCAACTCTTCAGCTCTCAGCAGCCCAGGCAAGCAACGCATCCACAGCTCCCCACAACGCCTCCAACCATACAACAGCGTAGATCTGGCCGCGGAAATGGGTTTTGAAAGGGCACGACGTCACAGCTTGCTTAAAAACCCGATACGGAGGGAGGCGGGGGTTTCAACCCCCGCATTGAGCCCGTAGAGTCAACATCTGCCTCAGCCGCGGACGGGCGCTTCTATCAAATTTCACCCGAATTCCTGAGTTTTTCCGCAACCTGAGTAGCCCGCTCTTAGGCCTACTTCCGAGTAGGAGGTTATACGCCCGTAACTCAGCGATTCGTTCTGAACCGACTTCCTCAGCCCCCAAAAGGAACGTGCGCAGGTAGCCTCTAATCAGAGCGCGACGTGCCTTCAGGCATCGCCTCCAGCTTCCGAATCTCTGTAAGGACGTAACTAAGTTTGGCTCCTACGACCCCGACTGGTGTAGAGACAAGCCGCGCTGTGATTTCTACCCAACCACTCTTCAAGTGGGCCGTACCGATTTGGGCATCCTTAAGGCTGACCAAAAGGCAGCGATGCGATCTGGAAAGCGTCATTCCATTGCCCTCAAGTGCACAAAACTTGATGATCCCCACATCGTGTGGGGGTAAATCTACGAGGAGAAACCCTCGGACACGAATTACCTTCCCGTCAAAGCGTTCCGGCTTTTCTAAAAGACGATCAAAATCCACAAGCTTAGGCGGAGCCTTCGCGTAAGAGGCCAGGCAACCGAGAAGCATCAGGCATGCAATGGCAAAAGTCGAGAATTTCATAGAACTGAGTCGAAACACAGTATCCATCTGCTTTCGACCAACTGACAAGCTTTTCAAACGATAATTGTTGAGTTGTAGACAATCCGGGCACTACCTCTCAAGTCCGCCCGCAGGCGTTTCAACTGAAGCCGCCAACTGTCGATTACAGACCGTCCCGCAATCTCGCCCGCTCCGATTCCCCTTCTCGCAAAGCCGTAAGCAGATCCCTCAACTTCAGCCCCATTCGGGGCGTCTCCAAAATCTTGTCAAGTGCCCAACCTGTGGAAATCGTTGTAACATGCACATTCTGTTGAAAACAAATATATTTGAAAATCCATTATTAATTCGCGGGACCTGTCATACTTGAAATAGATCAGAAAAACAAAGGAAAAGACGACGGGATGAGGATCTCCTCCCGCCGGGAAGGTGCGTCTTCCCGAAATCAGACAGCGGACAGCCTCCGCAGATTGCAGGCGCGTTGTGAGGGCAGATAATGGAATGATTTTCTTACTACCGGGCCCTGATGTGAGTTAAATCACATTGGACTCGAAATTCCCCCCATGATGGGGTGCAAACGGCTCATTCCGAAAGGATTGGCCGTTTTTTTTTGCAACGCAATTGTATGTACGGAGAAGCGGTCCGTGGAAAGAATGCAAGATGAAACGGAAACACTATCAGAGACGAAATACACGGGTCGTTGAAAATAACACCCATCACGAACGGCCGGTAAACCCCGGCGTCGTGATGCTTACCAAAGCTGCCGATCAGAAGGTGCAGGAAAAATGCGAGCTGATCGCCACTGCGCTCGCTGACCAGGCAATCAAGGGCAATGCCAGCAGCGCACGCCTTCTCGTCGACCTCGCTGAAGGCGCCGATTGGGTCAGGGACCCCGAGACAGTCGAAAAGGTCCTCAGCGTAGTCGAAATGTGGATGAAAGAACCAAAGTGCTCCGATGAAATCGGCGAAATGCCTGCCGGCGTCATCGCGCCCTCCGGTGAATTCGCGCCCTCATCCGGCAACTCCGCTTACGTGAACTGATTGCCACCACAAACCGGGGCGTCCGAAAAGACTGGGCGCCCCCCTCGGGCACGATGGTATCGTGCCCGAGATGCAGCTTTTTTGACCAAGATCTTGTGAACCAACAACAAGGAAAGAAGAGAGCGGAATGAAGTACACCAAACAAAAGCTCGGAACTCCCGGCATCTGCCTCATGCTGTGTGCCCTTCTATCGGCGCTCGCCGGCACGGCCGACGCGCAGGTCTTCGGCACCACCACTGTCCAGGGAACCGTCTATCTTGCCAACGGCGCGCCCGGCTCCGGGACCCTGCAAATAAGCTGGCCGGCCTTTAGCACCGCCGCCAACCAGGCCGTCGCCGCCGGACGCACTAATGTGACCATTGCCGCCGACGGCTTCGTCAGCGTCAAGCTCGCGCCCAACCTTGGCGCCTTGCCCGCGGGCCTCTTTTACACTGCGGTCTACCATCTGTCGGACGGCACCACCAGCACCGAATACTGGGTTGTCCCGGCGGCTGCGCAAGCTGCCCTCGCCCAGGTCCGCGCGCAGGTCATGCCCGCCGCCCAGGCCGTGCAGGCCGTCAACAAAGCCTATGTCGACCAATCCATCGCGGAACTTACCAAGAGTCAGGTCACATCGGGTGGCGGAACGCTGACCGGGCCGCTCTATCTAAACGGCGATCCTGTTACTTCACCGCAGGCCGCAACCAAGCATTACGTCGATAACCAGTTTGGCCAGGCGCTTTCAATCAACGGAGGTGCAGCCAATGGTCCGCTTACGGCAGTGCAGCTTGGCGCTGCTTACCAGGTGGATCAGTTTCCTGGAAACGACTTTGGCGCGAAGCTTCAAGCTTGTATCAACGCTCTTAATTCGACCTATGGCGGATCGTGCGACGCGCGCAATTTTTCCGGCACGCTGGCAATGGCGTCTAACCTCGCGATTGCAAAGGCGAATATCACCATCAATCTGCCCTGTGCGACCATTGCAACCAGCAGCCAGATTGTTGTTACGGCGGGGACGCGGAATGTGACGCTGCATGGATGCGCGTCGCGCGGCACGTCGGCGGTTAGCGGGAGCCAGGGCGGCACGGTGTTCATGTACTCCGGCTCTGCGGCCATGATTCAGGTGGGTGACTCGACTTATACCGCGGATACGCTGGGATTTCATCTTGATAACGTGGTTCTGAATACGACTTCATCTGCGGCGGCGACGGCGCAGGCAGTTACGGTTTGGCGCGCGCAGGAACTGCATCTCGATTCGCTGTATGTGCTCGGGAATGCGAACCAGACAGGCATCACGCTGGACGGCACCGGTAACTACACGGGTGGCACGCTGCAGGATGTTCAGATTGGCGGATTTCAAACAGCGATAAATGCCATCGGCCACCAGGTTGCGAACGCGGCGCCGACGGATTGGGTGAACGCGAGCACCTTCGTGCGGCTGCACATTAACTGTCCAACGGCGAACGGGATCGCGATTGCGGGGACCACTGGCATCAACCTTGCGCAGGGAGACGGCAACACGATCACGGGCGGAGATGTGGAGGGTTGCGCGACCGCGCTGCATCTCGGGCCCAATGCGCAGAACAACACCATTGTGGGGCTGCGCAATGAGAACTCGACTAACCAGGTGGTGGCGGACGCAGGGAGCGCGTACAACAACTGGATCACCGGCGGCACCATGTTTACCGGCAAGCTGACGGATAACGGAACCCGCAACAGTTTCCTTGACACGTTTCATCGCAGCTTCAACGCGCTGAATGGCGATTGGTTCGGGAGTCAGCAGGATTCGACGCTGACCAATCACTATCGACTCGGAATCGGAAGCGGGAATGAGCGCGGACTCTTGCATCGCTATCAGACTGACTCGGGGTACCGGTGGACGATGGGGCTGAGCGACGCGACGGCGGGCGAGCAATATTACACGGTTTTGGATGAGTTGAATGGCGTGAACCGGCTCTCGATTGGGCAGTACAACACAGGCCAGGGGAGCAGCAACAACCAGACGGTGGTCAATGCGGCGGGCACGGGCGCGGTGATTCTGAACGGGTCAAACAATGCGGGCAGCGGCGGCGTGGTCTTTGGCTCGGGCGGCGCAAGCAGCGCGACGGTGGCTACGATCAACAACGCGGGAAACGCGCAATTTAACGGCAGCCTTCAAGTAAGTGGGGCGTCGACCTTTCTGAATTCGACGACAGTAAAGAACCAGGCTGATGCGGAGGTGGATGCATTTCTTTGGGCGGGTGCGACGGCGCCGCAGAAGGAAAGCGTGATCTACAAGGATTGGAACGGAAACAGCCAGTGGTACCTGGTGAAGGACACAAGCAATAACTGGGCATTGAACTCGGCGGTGGGCGGTGTGGACAGCCTGAAGGCGTATCAGTCGACCAATAGCGGAGATACCTATCTTGACGCGGCCAATAACACGGGCGTGGTGAGGGTGAACTATGAGCCGGGTTCGGGGTCGGCGTTCAACGTGTATGGAGGGAGCAGCGGGAACCTCTACGCGAGCTTCAATGGAACGACTGGAATCAAGTTTCCGGGACTGGCGGCGGGCAGTGGGAAGAACTGCGTGCAGATTGATAACTCGGGTTACTTGAGCAACACCGGTCTGGCGTGCGCCGGGTCGAGCGTGGGCGCGGGTACCAGTGGGCAGTTCGCTTACTACCCTGGGAATGGCAGCACGTTGGCGGGGATGTCGGCGATCCCGATTGGATCGGGTGGAACGGGTGCGACGTCGTCTTCGTCCGCGCTGGCGAGCCTGGGTGGATTGCCAATGGCGGGCGGTGCGCTAAGCGGGCCGCTGGCGGGTACCTCTGCGACATTTTCAGGAGACATTCAGGCACAAAATGTTTCCGTTGCCTCGGACAGGCCCAACGGACACCAGGCGGCAAGCGCCAACGCCGCAGTGACTCAACTTAGCGTTTTGGCATTTGGCGCCAAGGCCGATTTTGCTGCTTCGCCGCAATACAACTGCTCGGTGGCAAACGGTACCAATGTTCTTTATTGTCCTGGTGTCACGTTCACTTCCGCTGACGTAGGAAAGTCCGTTGGGTTTTTCAACATCACTTCGCTCTTCAGCGCTTCTGCGGCTCCCTCAGTGGCAACGATTACCGGCTTCACTGACGCCACTCATGTCGTTCTGGGCAAATCGGCGATCAAGGCGGGAGGGGGTCTGTCAGTCGCATATGGAACGGACGACGTTCCGGCGTTCAACGCTTGTGCGGCAGCTGCATATGGGGCGAGCGGCGGGACCTGCAAGGTTCCGGCAGGCAACTACTTTATGGCCTCCGCTCCTTACTCTATGCTCTGGGGGGCTTACGACGACGGCAGTTACGGAACTCCGGCTGGCGGAACGGGTGCGGTTGTCGCGGCCACACTTGGGTCCGGGGGAACGTCGGGGCAGATCGCGAGCTATACGATCTCGAACGGCGGCTCCGGGTATACGCCTAGTTCGTCATTGCAAATGACGCTTTCCGGCGGATGCGGAACCCTGACGATTAACCAGGGACCGTGCGGGTGGGCTTACGCGCTTGCCAATACGAACAGCAGTGGAGTGGTAACGAGCATCACGCCCGTCTACGGCGGATACGGCTTTCTCAGCGCACCCACGGTGACGGTCCAGCCTCTCGGCGGCGATGGCGCGGCTGCAACGGCGACGATCTCTGGCGGCTCCATCAACAATGTCACCGTTATCGCTGGGGGAGCAGGGTACAAGCCGGGCTCGACGGTAGACGTGTGGGGCATCGGGGGGACCGGATGCGCGGCCCTATCCGGCAAGCAAAACATCGGTGGCGGCGTGGTGGTGACGGCGCAGGGGACAGGGAGCACGAACTCCTCCGGGGTTGTCACGAGTGTCACGATGGGCCAGGCCGGATCGGGATGCTCCACGGCTCCGACCCTGATCTTCGGCGACAACACATGCTGGGACAGCGGGACCAGCCAGTTCGATCAGCAATGCACGAACCTTGCCCCGATGCAGCCGACAAAGGTTCCTGTGCAGGTGGCTCTCATTCAGGGAGTGAGTTGGGAAGGGTCGGCGGCGATCAACAACCCCATCGGCGTAACGTCACGTCTCTATGGCGTGTGGGATTCAACCAGCGCCGATAACAACCAGCCGGTAATGTTTGGGGCGAACCAGTATTTCAGCAACATGTCCGTCAATGGACTGGGATTCAGCAGCGGCTACATCGGTATAGGCGCGTCATTCACGATGGCCCAGGCGACGCTTGCCAACTCTGTTTTCAACACGGGCATCGGCGTCGTCACCGCAGGACAGGACAATGTGGTAAGCGTTCACGACCTGACCTTTTATGGGCAGGCGTCGATGGTGTCGGGCGGTATCTGGGCCTCGCGGCTCGATGCACCCTCGGTTGCGGGTGGGTATGTGGCCAATAACTACTCTACCTATAACATCTTCGATTACTCCTATCCGTATCAGGCGAACGCGGTTGCCGCTTCGATTGATAACTGGTTCGCCGCCACGTTCTTTCATCCGGAGTTCACGGCGAACGCGACGGATATGCTGGAGACATGCACGTTTCCGCAGACCCCTAACCAGCGGCAGACATCGCACAGCATCCCCGCCGCCGGTTATAACGGCGGCGGGAATTCACTTTGCTACCCCGGCATAACCAACTGGGGCCTCATTGATCTGCCCAAGCAATTTACCGGAGACGAGCATCTTATCTCCAACATCATTGCCATCGCCCCTTCTCGCGGCCTGTACTACGGCGCTGGGGTAACGCTCGATCAAGGAGTGTGCTGTGAAGGCGGTACGCAGATAGCAAGCGACCCTTACCGCACTGGTGCGACGCTTCATGCGCCAATTATTGTTGGCGGAAACAACACCATCACAAACACGGGTGCATACATCTCTCATGGCACAGTTACTCAGATCGCCTGGTGGCTGGGGCAGGCTGGCGGAATTCCCACTTACAACAGTTCATGGAAGAACATCGTGTGCCAGAACGGTTGCTCATCCAATCCCACTCAGCTTGGTCAGCAGGTTTTCAACCAAGCCATTTACGACAATCAGGGAGCCACGCTTCAATTTCTGACATTGCCTAACACAGGTGGGCGCTCTTTGTACGTAACAGGCTGGCCCGGCTCCGGCAACGCGATGCTTGATCTATCCTGCACTCTATGCGTTTCGTTCACGCCGGGGACGTACAACTCGGCTTCGTCGGGAGGTACTGTACTGGGATCTACTTTAGGCAGTTACAACTCAAACGCGGACTTTATGGACTTCAACGCCAACGGTGGTTCCAGAGTATTCACGTTAGATCACACTGGGGCAATGTCTCTCATGGCTCTAGCCGTTAACGGTGGCACTTCAGCCACCGGCAGCGTTGGCAATGGCGGAAAGCTACAAGAGACAACGAGCGCAAACAAGACTGCGGGACTGGCAGCATTCGACTCCAATGGCAACACCGTGAACGCAACTTCGTCGAATGTCGGAAGCCTTCTTCCGGCAGCCAGTACAGTCATTCTCGGCGGTGTGAAGTGCGACGGCACAACCACGGTCTGCGCGGGAGACGGAACGATCAGCGCTTCGACAAATGGGGGCGGGTTACTGACGACTTCCGGTGGTCAGACCATCTCCACGGCCAATACCACAAGCGGCCTGCCCTCCGGTTGTGTGCAGTATCCCTGCGTAGTGAGCAGCGGGACGCAGAGCTACTCGGGAACCGCGTCACAATCAGGCCAATTGAGTTCGGCTCCAGCAGGCACATATCTCTTGTGCTCGGAAGCGCATGTGGCAGTAGCTGGAACGTCGGGCAACTTCTACTTAGGCACAGTAGTTACGTCAGACGGGCACGCTTACTCGAACCCGGGAGGGGCATTGGGCGTGGCGGTCGCAACTCTCTATTCCGAGAACCGCTACTGCTTCCAAATTAACGTAGAGGCCGGCACGACTGTCACGTTTCAGTTGAACGCAGTAAGCGTAGTTGGGACGCCAACGGTCAGATGGACCTATTCGGCGACTCGGTTGTTCTGACGAGGCGGTAGAAACAGGCACACAAACCGAGGGGAACTTTCACCTCGACTATGGCGTTCCGCCTTTGCACCAGAAAAGAGGTGCAAAGATGAGCAGGGACGCGTCCGAGATCTGGAGGGAAGTGGTGATGAGCGGGAGAGCGGGGAAGGAAAGTATGAGCGGGCGAGAAGCGGCGGGGACGGCGGCGGTGCTGGTGCCGGTGCGAATGGATTTGGAGGAGTTGCAGGGTCTGGGGAAGTTGCTGGATGAGCGGCCGTTGAGCCTGCATGGGGACACGGTGGCGATGACGCTGGCGCGGACGTGGTTGAAGGTGCGGACACGCGATGGGTCTACGGCGCCACTGGTGGCGAACGCGGTGCAGCGGCAGTTTGAGCGGCGGCGGGACAAGCGGAATATTGTGTTGAAGGCGCGGCAGCTGGGGTTGACGACGTGGACGGCGGCACGGTTTTTTCTCAAGACAATTACGCGGCCGGGGACGTTGACGTTGCAGGTAGCGCATTCAAGAGAGTCGGCGGAGGAGATTTTTCGGATTGTGCATCGGTTTCTGGAGTGGATGCCGGAAGAGTTGCTGGACGGGCCGCTGCGGGTGTCGCGTGCGAATGCGCGGCAGATTGTGTTTCCGGAGATCGATTCGCAGTATCGGGTGGTGACGGCGGGCGATCGCAATGCCGGGCGCGGATTGACGGTGCAGAATTTGCATTGCTCGGAGCTGGCGCGGTGGCCGAAGAATCCCGCGGAGATTTTGGCGGGGTTAAGGGCGGCACTGGCGCCGGGGGCTGAGGAGATTCTGGAGTCGACGCCGGAGGGCGTGGGCGGATGTTTTCACGAGGAGTGGCGGACGGCTGGCGAGACGGGGATGGTGCGGCATTTCTTTCCGTGGTGGCTGGAAGAGAAGTATCGGGCTGGATTGGTGGATGCGCGGACGTTGACCGAGGAAGAGCGGGACCTGGTTGCGCGCGAGGGTTTGGACCTGGGGCAGATTGGATTTCGTCGGCAGGCGCGGGCAAATTTTCGCGGGCTGGCGCGGCAGGAATATGCCGAGGATGCGGAGAGCTGTTTTCTGGCTAGTGGGGATTCAGTGTTTGAGCTGGATGCGATTGAAGCTCGGCTGAGTGGGGCGCATGCGGCGGGGACGCTGCGGCGGAATGGGGAGTTGCAGGTGTGGCTGCCGGCGGTTGCGGGGAAAAGCTATGTGGTGGCGGTTGATCCTGCGGGCGGCGGGAGTGAAGGGGATTATTCGGCGGCCCAGGTGGTGGAGATGGAGACGGGGTTGCAGTGCGCGGAGTTTGCGGGGCATGTGGGCGGGTTGGAGTTGGCGGAGCTGGTGACGGCGCTGGTGACGGCGCTGGCGAGGGAGTACAACGGGGCGTGGCTGGCGG
>JANXQR010000274.1 GCA_025353435.1 Acidobacteriota bacterium
GTCTGGTAGAGGATGATGCTGGATTGCGGCAACGAATCGTCAGACATGGGAATAATGGAGAATGGACAATGGAGAATGGACAACGATCATGAGGACATCCCGCGCTTGCTTGAATTGATAATGCTGGTCAGAAGCTTCAGCAGTTCCACCACATCATGATGAATGGATGAGAACGTATCGGGCTCCAGATAGTGCGTCTCATGCAATAACTCCAGCCAGTACTCGGTCTCATTGGCCTCCTTCAGGGCAATGGCCATCTTATGGACAAAGTCGGCTTTGCTCTCCGCCTGCTCAGCCTCTCGAACCAATGCGCCAATGGCCGTCCCTGACCGCAGCAATTGCTTGGACAGAACAAACTCTTTTTTCTCAACACGCAACCCCTTGCACAGACCCACGATCAACACCGCAAACGCAAAGGACTTGGTTTGCAGTGCGCCATCCCTCATTGTCCATTGTCCTTTATCAATTCTCCATTGAACGCACGGTGCAGCAGCGACTTCTTCAACTCGTCCAGCGCGGCGAGCTTCTGCTTATAGATGGATTCGAGGCGTTGGGTTTCGGCCAAGAGATCGTCGGCCTTTGCCATCGCCTTTCTCTGCACAGCAATTGGAGGAACAGGTAAACGCAAATCATTGAGGATGCCATGATTCAAACTGCTCATCGTTGTCCCGACCGCACTCCCTTCAAGCCGCGCTTTGAATTGCTGTGACCCAAAGAGGGCAACGAAGAATTTTCCATCCATACAGTCCGAGAGCCGCACGAAAAATGAACCTGTTCCGCATAGCCACCCTTCTTCACGATCAGTTACCAGAGCGCATCTACCCAATTCACCTCGCCGTCCAATGACGATGTCGCCGGCTTTGAGAACATAGCCGCTAAGACGCTTTCTCGTTTTCTCATTCACCATCATTTTGCCCGAAGGAACAATGCGTGAATCTACGATGTTCATTGGGTTCACCAATGGAATGCCATCGGGAACGTAATCTGACTTGTGCAGCATTGTTCCAAACGGGCCGGTGGAAATACTATCGGCGACCTCTCCAAGCCGCTTCTCCTCCCACCCCTTGCCGTGCTGGGTAAAGACGGATTGGAGGTGGCTTTCGAACAGAGCGCGGGCGTTTTTGAGGTTCTTTTCGGCGTTGGCCTTGGCTGTGGCGATACCGTCAAACGCTTCGTCGAGTATGCCGACGATCCGCTTCTGTTCGGGGAGCGGAGGAAGCGGGACTTCAAACTGAGCCAGCGCTTCGCCAGTGAAGTGTTGAATGCCAGCACCGTTGAAGTGCGTCTTGAGCGTGCCCACGAGATCTTTGGCGTATAGGTAGTAAAGAAACCATTTACTACGCTCCGGTTCATGAAAGCGTACGCGATGAAGTGCTTTCTGAAAGTAGATCGGTTCATCTTGTTCCCAGATGGCCGCGCGTCCGGGATAGCCGCCTTCGCAAATGAGCACATCGCCTTTGACGGCGGTGTATTTGGCTGCCTCCTCGGCCAAGAAACGCATTTCAAGCACGTCAGACAAATCAAAGTCGAACCAGCGAACGTTGAAGTTTCGGAGATACGGCTTCAGCTCGCCTTTATTCTTGGCCTTGTCAAGCATCTTGCCGAGCGAGTACTTGGCGATCTCGCTCACCTTCTTGTACTGCCACCCCCTCTTCACAGCAGCGCCTTGATATTCCCCAGCACCTCCGCGCTCTCGGCGTCCAGCGCGGCGATTTCGTCCATGATGGCCTCGGGGCTGCGGTGCGCGATTTCCTCGCCACCATTGGGGTTCTTCACTGAGAGGTCGAACCCTTCGACTTCGCTCAGGGCATGGGTATCAACAGACCAGCTCTTGGGTGAGTCGGCAAAGGTCTTTTGCAGCTTCACGAATTCGGCGAGGTCGGCGTCGTTGAGGGGGTTGGTCTTGCCCATGTTGCGGCCGGGATCGAGCTGGTAGAACCAGACCTTGCGGGTGGGGCGACCTTTCTCGAAGTAGAGCACCACGGTCTTCACGCCCGCGCCTTGAAAGGTCCCGCTCGGACAGACGAGAATGGTGTGCAGGTTGCA
>JANXQR010000315.1 GCA_025353435.1 Acidobacteriota bacterium
AGTTGCCGGCGGCTCACACGCCACTCGTTTGTTCCTTCCTCGCTCGCTGACCACAGTTGAGGCCCGCAAGCCCGCCAAGGAGCCGCAGCAGGCCAAGAAACCTGCCGCGCCGATTCATCCCACGCCTCCGGTCAAATCAGCCGGCGGCACTGCGGCCGACGCACATCACACCAGTAACGGCAGCGGCGACGCGACCATTGGCGATGGAAGCGACGCTCAGAACGCAGATCCGGCATTCCCGGTCTTCTCGCCGCGCCCGCCTGTCACCGATCGCGCCCTGTTGCCTGGATCTCAGCGTGAAATCGTCGTCGACGTCAACGTCAATGCAGCCGGCGAAGTAGTGAGCACAAACCTGGTGAAGGGCATGGGCAACAGCCTCGATCAGATTGTGCTCGACACCGTGAAGACGTGGCGCTTTCATCCGGCCACCGTGAACGGCACCGCAGTGGCCTCGCAGGCCGAGTTGATCTTCCCCTTCAATCCCAGCTATCCGATCACTGCTTCCTAAATTGAACGCCGCCCACAAATAGCGACCGCGAAGCCCGGGATGCTATCGTGAGTCCCAAATGCCCTTCGTCACCACAACAGAAGCTGGAGTGCCAATTCAGGGGCCTTCGGCCACGCTGATCTACGACGACTGGTATCCTGCGCTGCGCACTGACAAGCTGCGCAAAAACAAGCTGGCGACAGCGATGCTGCTCGACATTCCGCTGGTGCTGGGACGTCGCAACGACGGCCGCATTTTCGCCATGCGCGACAGCTGCCCGCATCGTGGTATTCCGCTCAGTGAAGGTTGGTTTGACGGCAACCGCGTCACCTGCCGCTATCACGGCTGGGAGTTCGAGCCATGCAGCGGGCAGTGCGCGCTGATTCCCTCACTCTCCAGCCACGACCGGCTCGATGCGACGCGCATCTACGCCACCGCCTTTCCGTGCGAAGAACGCGACGGCCATGCGTGGGTCTATGTCGCAGGTCCTGGTAGTGGAAGGAAGGCTGACGGCGCAGAGCGAAGGCCTGTTCCTGAATTACAAAAATTCGGCCTCCGATTCCGCACTGCATTTCTAACAGCGGACCTGCCGTGCAATGTCGACCACGGCATCATCGGCCTGATGGATCCGGCGCATGGACCCTTCGTGCATCAAGCGTGGTGGTGGCGATCGCGCGCCAGCATCCGCGAGAAGACCAAGCGTTTCGAGCCCATTCCGGAAGGCTTCCGCATGAGCGCCCACGCGCCCAGCGGCAACTCCGCGCCCTACAAGCTGCTTGGCGTTTACGGCCAGCCAATCGAAACCACTATCGACTTCATGCTGCCCAACCGCCGCACGGAAACCATTCGATGCGGCGACAAATGGTTCTCTTCGCTTACCACTGTTACGCCGGTCACCAACTCGACTTGTCGCATTGATGTTATCGCCGCTTGGAACGTTTTCTATCACGTCCCGTTCGTCAAGCCGATTGCGAAATTCTTTGGCGCCAAGTTTGTGCGCCAGGACCAGGTCACGATGATTCAGCAGGCCGAGGGTCTTCGCCACAATCCCAGCCTCATGCTGATCGACGACGCGGACAAGCCGGCCAAGTGGTACTTCGCGCTGAAACAGGTGCGGCTCGAATCCAGCGCTGGCGCAACGCCGAAACATCCGATGGATGGGCCGGTGGAGTTGCACTGGCGGAGCTGACCAACCAGGTTTTCCTTGTCCCCAAAACAGGAGCAACATCGATGAAGATTCGCATCGCAATTGCATCTGCGTTACTCGCCGCGACAGGAATGCTTGCCGCGCAAAAGGCCGCGCAAATCGAGGACACCATCGCGGGCATCACAGTGGGCAAGAGCAAGCTTGCCGATGTTCAAACCAGGTTTGGCACGCGGCTGATTGTGGACCGTAGCAGACACGCCGTGAAGATCGATGGGCAATGCGAGCTGTTCTTCGATCTGGAATCGGACGACTCGAACAGTCCCACCAGCCACGTCACGAATATTGAATTGGCGAATCTTGGCAAGGGAGCTGAGCGCGGATCGCCGTGCGACCGATTCGCAACAGAACGCGGGCTGAAGCTTTCGAGCTCCCCGGATTCAGTGACTAGCATCTATGGCGACTCTGCGAACACGCTGCCGAGGGAAAAGCTGACCTTGGACAGGTTCTCAAACGATGTACTCTGCGAAGATCGTCACAAGCACGCCTACACTGCGCGGACCATGTTTATTGAATGGTTGACAGAGACGAAAGTGATCCAGCGCATTTCTGCAAGCGTTGAACCGGCCAATTGCGATGATTCGCGAGCGACGCCGAAAAGCTAATCGCCGGTCGTGACCGCGTTCAGATCCTGGGCCTGAATGGCCGTTGTGTCGATGGATAGAAGGCGTCCAAGCTCCCCGAATTCCGTGTCCCAGCGTGGCCGATCTTCCTGGCCGAGCGCGGTTAGCCCGTAGCTCGACGAGCGCATAATCTCGTACCAGATATTCTGCGCCTGCCACAGATTCAACTCGAACGGCAACTCCACCAAAATGCGGGACAAGTTCAGCGCGCGGTCCAGCAACTCCAGCGAGCCTGCCGACATCTGCAGCTCCACCATGGCTCGCTTCATGCGCTGATCTGCGATGTAAGAAAGCGTCGGCGTCTCCAGTTGCACCTGGTCGGCCTTGGCCAGCGAGAGGAAAGACCGAAGCGCTGCTTGGTCGACGGGATCGCTTTCCAGTGCGCGGCGCAGGCCCGCATTCACGGCAAAACCAGCGGCCAGCGTGAGCGCGGGCGGCTTCGGCAAACCGGTCTGAGATAGAAAGTGCAGCAGACTCGCGTGGTCTTCGTAAATCGTGGTCAGCGAGCTCTCGATGTTCGAAAGTGTTGAGTTCAGAATGAGCTTCACAATGCGCCGCTGCTCGTCAGTAAACAGCGATGTCAGCGAATAATCCACGTGGCCGTAGTAGCGATCGATGATCCGAATCACTTCGGGGAAATCGGCGCGCAGCACAAACTGCGCTGCCTCGGCCATGAATGCCTCAAAGCTGTCAGAATCCGTGTCCGCGTAAGTCTTGACGGCGGCAGTAATGTTTTGATCGCCAAAGTGAAGCACCGCGAAACTGAAGCTCTGTTGTTCACCGGTAATCGTGCTCGTTATGTGCACGCGCCCCAGGGCCAACCGGCCGCGGCCCGACGTAAAGATATCGTAGGAAAGCCGCTGCACGGTGTAGCAGAACAGGCGCGTCTCGTCAGAATACGAAGAGAAGATCGAACTGATGGCATAGTGCGCCGCCACCTGCTCCAGACCGAGTTGCAGCGAGCTCACTTTCTCCTTGTAGATGCGGGCCCCATCCCCGGCCTGGGGGTCGTTCGAGTGCGCCTGGAGCATGGTTTCGAGGAACGCGGCCTCCAGCCCTGCCGCCTGCGCGCTGAAGAGCGTCTGTGCCAGCTGCAGCACACGTGCCGCGTACGCAATGATCTGCACTGTCTCGATGCCGGCGATATCGTCGAAGAACCAGCCGCAGCTTGTGTACATAAGCTGCGCGTGCCGCTGCATTTCCATCAACTCCAGCGCCCGCACGCGCTCCGCTTCGTTCAACCGATGATGCTGCTGCTCGAGTAAAAAGTGGTCCACTGTCTCCGGGCTGCGATCGAGCACGACTTCGATGTACGCATCGCGCGCCACCCACGCATCCTTGAAGAGCTTCGCGCCCTCCTGCTCGGTCAGCGGCCCCAATGCGTCGCGCAAGTCGTCCAGCGCCTTGCGCAAAGGCGCGCGCCACGCCTGATTCCAGCCCGCATGGCCGCCATTGCAGCCGCAGTCAGATCGCCACCGCTCCACGCCGTGCACGCAACTCCACGAAGTCTCGTCGACAATCTGGCACTCGTACTCCGGCGGAAACTGCGATAAATAGCTGCCGTAGTTTGTCAGCTTCACCACCTTGTCCTGCTCCAACAGTCGCAGGGCATAGGCCAACGCCATCTCGCCGTGTTTGTGGTGATGCCCGTACGATTCGCCGTCCGTGGCCACATGCACCAGTTGCGGTTGCGCGCTATCGCTGAAGCCCACCTTCAACCTGGCCGCAAGATTGTCGCCCGAATTCAGCAGTCCCTCAAACGCAATGGCGCGCGATGACGGCCCGTCATAGAAAAAGATCGCCATCGACACGCCCGAATCAAAGCGAATCAAGTAGGGCCGCGTGGTGTCCACGTTTGCACTCGGCGTGTCGATCCAGTCGTCCCCGTTCTTCAGCGACCGTATCCGCTTGCACTGGTGCGGCGCCAGCACCGTGAACTTGATTCCGTGCTGGGCCAGCAATTCAAGCGATTCCGTATCGGCCGCCGTCTCTGACAGCCACATGCCCTCAGGAGCAATCCCGTAGTGAGATTGATAGTCGGCGATGCCCCAGCGAATCTGCGTAATCTTGTCGCGGCGATTCGCCAGCGGCATGATCACGTGGTTATACACCTGCGCCATCGCCGAGCTGTGTCCTTTGAAATTCTTGCGGCTGCGGCGCTCGCCGTCCAGGATCATGCGATACGTGCGCGGCGCATTCTCCTTCACCCAGCTCAGCAATGTAGGCCCGATGTTGAAGCTGATCCCAGCGTAATTATTCACAATCCGCGTGATCTGATTCTTGTGGTTCACCATGCGTGCCGCGCCGTTGGTGGCGTAGCACTCCGCGCAAATGCGCTCATTCCAGTCATGGTATGGCGCGGCTGAGTCCTGCGTCTCCACGGTCTCGAGCCAGGGGTTTTCACGCGGAGGTTGGTAGAAGTGACCATGAATACAGACGAAGCGCTTGATCGGAGCCATGCAGAATTCCCCTGCGGCGGGCGTGACAAAGCGATCCCGAGCGCATTGCACCATTGTAATGGGAACGATCTCGCGAGAGGGTGCCCCGCATCTTCAGATCTGGTTACGCTTTCCCGCTCAGCGCTGTGCTCTTTGCCAGATCGCAAGCACGCCACAAATACCAGGTTGCGACGGAGCGGAACGGGCTCCAACGCATCCCGCGCTTGAACACGACATCTGGCTTGGGCAAATCCTCCGCCGCCACCGGCCGCGTCTTCGGCAACCGCATGAACGTGAGCGCATACCCCTTGCGCACACCGTAGTCCGTCACCGGCAGCACATCCGGCCGCCCCATTCTGAAGATCAGCAGCATCTCCACGGTCCACGGGCCAATCCCGCGCACCTCGGTCAGCCGCTCCACAATATCTGCGTCTGACATCTTCTTGATGGCCGCATGCGAAGGCACGGTCCCATCAAGAGTTTTTGCCGCAAGGTCCTTCATCGCCTTGATCTTGTTGCCTGACACGCCTGCAGCCCGCAGCCTCTCATCGGGCGTGTCAATCAGCGCCTGGGGAGCTGGATCGCCCCCAAAATACTCGCGCACCCGGCGGTGAATCGTCGCCGCGGCCTTACCGTGAAGCTGCTGATAGACAATCGATTCGAGCAGCGATTCGAACGGTGAGGGCGAGGCATCAAGCCGCATCCCAAACTCCCCCACGCAATCAATCAGCTTGCCCAGCTTTGGGTCCCGTTCCCTTAAATGCGCAAGCGCTTCTGCCGGATCGAAGGGCAACTTGCGGGTGCGGCCGTCGTGGATCATAGACGATCAGTTTATCCCGCGGAATCTCCTCGACTCCGGCCCAAATCCGAACGCTTTCGAGCCCCAAGCAGCCACAGAAACTGACGGCCCGTGCCATCAACTTGTACCATCAGGACGTAATCAACCATCAGGAGCGGTCAATCATGAAGATGCGCCCGGGAGAGCAAACGGGATTTTTGCTGTGCGGCAAGGAATGGAGCGAGGGCGAGGCGCTGGACGTTCGCTCACCCTGGGATCAGGGGCTGGTGGGCCGTGTTACGGTTGCCACCCGCGCCGATGCCCGCCAGGCCGTCAATCACGCTGTCGCCAGCATCCGCCGCACCCGCGCCCTGCCACGCTGGAAGCGCCGCGAGATCATTGAAGACATCACCGCCGCCCTCATCGAACAAAAAGACCGCTTCGCCC
>JANXQR010000377.1 GCA_025353435.1 Acidobacteriota bacterium
TGTCGTTGCGGCTGAGGTGGCGAAGAAAGTCTTTTACCGGCATGTCCTCTACTGACGAGGGCCGGCCCTTCTTGTGCTTGGTCTTGTGTCTTTTTGATTCGCGCACCCCGACCCATAGCCCCCCGCTCTCCGTGACAATCCATCAGGGCGGGGCTATACTCGCGACGGTTTCGGAGAAGGCAAAACGCTTTCTGACACCATTTTCCTAGAAATAGCTGTCCCCTTTTCTCATACATCTTCTGGAGTGATCATGCGACTGGATTTAGATCAGGCTCATGATTTATTAAAAAAAGCTGTGGAGCGCGACGCGAACAGATGGGGTTAGGTCTACTTAGTTGACAGAGAATGACAATAAAGTAGACTTGGCCCTATTTGCGTGCATTTTTCTCATGCAAGATCGGAGGAAGGCAAAGTGAGACGCGGGGGAAATTCAAAGAAGAAGGAGGCCAATGAAGTCCGGGTGGTAGGCAAGCGACCGATGGCTTCCGTCGTGGACATTTTTTGCGGGGCAGGAGGGTTGTCGTACGGTTTCCGCCAACGGGGCTTCGAGATCGTTGGCGGCATTGATATCGACGAAGATTGCCGGTATGCGTTCGAATGGAATAATAACGCTCCTTTCATACGGCGCGATATCGCGATGGTGAAATCAGACGAGATCAATGGCCTGTTCACGCCGGGGAGGCCGCGCGTCCTCGTCGGATGCGCACCGTGCCAGCCGTTCTCGACCTACAACCAGAAGAACGAAGACCCGAAATGGCAACTGCTCCGCCAATTCGGCAATCTCGTCGACAAGGTTCGCCCTGACGTGCTCTCAATGGAAAACGTGCCTCGTCTGCTAGCGTTCAAAGATGGCTCGACCTTCAAACGATTCGTCAAGCAGTTGCGTGATGCCGAATACCATGTCGTCTGGGACGTGCTTTACGGCCCTGACTTCGGGTTGGCGCAGACACGATCACGGCTGGTACTTCTCGCATCGAAGCTTGGCCCCATCAAGCTGCCTCGCGCCACGCATAATGGAAAGCATCGCACCGTCCGCGATGAAATCGGCAATCTTCCGCCATTAATCCACGGCGGAGTCGATGACTCTGACGCCCTACACAGAGCGAGCCGTCTTTCAGAGATCAACGTGCGGAGAATTTCGTCCGCCAAGCCCGGCGGCACGTGGAGAGATTGGGCGTCACGGCTCATCGCCGATTGCCACAAGGTGGAGACGGGCAAGGGATACTCCTCTGTCTATGGACGGATGGAGTGGGACGAGCCCTCTCCTACCATCACTACGCAGTTCTTCGGCTTCGGAAATGGCCGCTTCGGCCATCCAGAACAGGACCGTGCGCTATCGCTGCGCGAAGGCGCGCTGCTGCAAGGCTTCCCGATAGACTACGAATTTATCGCCCCTGGCGAGCGCGTTCAATTCAAGAAGGTAGGGCGACTGATCGGGAACGCCGTGCCGGTCAAACTCGCGGCTGCCATCGCGAATTCAGTCAATAAGCACCTTGAGGAAACTCAATGAGTCAGCCTCGCGAACTTGTCATGAGCATCGACCTCAATGCCTTGGAGCATTTAGGCATCAATCTCTATAGCAACATTCCTGCAGTCCTATCCGAGATCGTCGCTAACGCATGGGATGCAGATGCGCAAAATGTCACCGTAACAGTCGATAAGGCCAAGGAGATGATCACCATTGAAGACGGTGGCACGGGTATGGACCGTAATGGAGTTATCGACCGATTTCTGAGAGTCGGATTCAAGCGGAGAGAAGTACTGGGCGAAGATACGCCCGGTGGACGAAAACCTATGGGGCGCAAAGGTATCGGGAAGTTGTCTATTTTTTCCATCGCTCAGATCGCCGAGGTTTATACGATCCAAGGTGGGGAACGCACTGCGTTCAAGATGGATCGGGACGTCATTCGTAAAGCGATTTCCGGGAACACGCAAAAGCCCTACAAACCCGAAGAACTCCAAACCTGGCCTTCCGATCTCAAGAAGGGAACACGGATTATCCTATCCGGCCTGTCCAAGTCGCTTTCCGGCATGACGGTGGAAGGCCTGAAACGGCGCGTCGCGCGGCGATTCGCAGTGATTGGCTCGAAGCTCAACTTCACTGTCACCGTGAACGGCGCGGCGATCGGACCCGAGGACCGCGCATATCACAATGCAATACAGTATCTGTGGACCTATGGTGCGCAAACCGAGTTCGTGAAATCGTGCAAGTATCTTGAGCGCACCCGCGAAGACCGGCTGCAAGCGATCCAAGCTGAGTTGAAGAAATCAAACATAAGCCTCAGCGGATGGATCGGCACGGTCTCAAACCCGAGTCAGTTGAAGGACGAAGAAGGCGACAACCTGAACCGTCTCGCCGTTTTCATGCGCGGAAAGATGGCGCAGGAAGACATCCTTGATGAATTCGGCCAAAAAGAAATCTACGCCGACTACATTATCGGTGAGCTGCATTGCGAGCAACTGGACCTTGATGATCACGGCGACATCGCGACCAGCAGTCGGCAATCGCTGAAGCAGGATGACCCGCGTTTCGAAGCGCTCCGTAAAATCGTCCTTTCCGAGCTTCGACACATCGCAGGGAAGTGGAGCGATTGGCGCCGTTCCGATGGTGCTAAAACGGCGGCGGCGGTTCCCGCAGTTTCCGCTTGGCTTCAAAATTTGCAGGGCGACACGAAGAAGAAAGCAGAACGCTGGATCGGGCGACTGAACACCATCCGTTCGCCGGACGAGTCCGACAAGAAAGAGCTGCTCAAAGCCTCCATCCTCGCCTTCGAAAGCTACAGACGCAAAGAGGAACTTGATCGCCTCGAAAACATCAAGGACGAGAACCTCGAACAGATTCTCGAGATTTTTCAGAATATAGACGACCTAGAGCTGAGCTACTACGGACAAATCGTCAAATTGAGAATCGAGGTCATTCGTACACTGAAGGACAAGCTCAAGGAGGACGACAAGGAGCTCGTACTTCGTGACTATATTTTTGATCACCTCTGGCTTATCGATTCGGGCTGGGAGCGAACGAAAGGGTCGGAACACGCCGAAACTCTCCTCAAGGAGTTTCTGAAGAAGAATTCGGATGCGTTGAAAGGCGCAGAAAAGAAGGCGCGAATCGACATCGGATACAGAACTACAGGCGGGAAGCATGTCATCGTCGAGTTGAAGCGAGCGTCGGTTGCAGTGCCGCTCGACGACCTGACCAAGCAGATCAGGAAATACCGGGACGGTGCGAAGAAAATTCTCGAGAAGACGACATTCAAAGATTGGCCGATTGAGATCATCTGTTTGGTCGGAAAGCCGCCGCCTGAGTGGGATGATTTGTCAGGTACCGGTCGCAAAGGCGTCATAGAAAGCCTCAAGGCCGTCGATGCGCGTCTCGTCTTCTATGACGAACTGCTCACGAACGCGCAGCAAGCTTACGGTGACTACCTTGAAGAGCACGTCAAAGTGGATAAGTTGTGGGCAGTATTCAACGCGATTGACAACTTCGCGCCGCCCGAGAAGATAGCGAAGTGATACGTCAATCGATCCGCTCAGCAGCGTCGGGAAGGGGAAAGGTGTCTGGAACCATTCACGCCGCCATGAAGAACAGGTGGCCGACCGATCCGATAACTTCAGCCCGCATGAAGCGGGTACGGCAAACATCGACTGCTCCTGAACAAAAAGTTCAGGCTGTGTTCAGAACACTTGGGTTGCGGTTTTCCACCTCGCTTCGGTCTCTTGATGGAAGACCTGACCTCTGCAGTAAAAAGC
This sequence comes from Acidobacteriota bacterium, assembly GCA_025353435.1. Classification (GTDB taxonomy): domain Bacteria; phylum Acidobacteriota; class Terriglobia; order Terriglobales; family Acidobacteriaceae; genus Telmatobacter. Next base: position 3,751 of record JANXQR010000377.1, read on the forward strand.
ATCGGTGGGCTATTTTCGTGCATGGCTGCTTCTGGCATGGCCATGCTAACTGTCAATACGCCACGGTACCACGAAGAAATCGTACTGTTTGGTTGGCGAAAATCGAAGGAAACAAGGCTCGAGATCGTCGCGTCACAAATACTTTGCGAAAAAACGGGTATGCGATTCATGTGATCTGGGAGTGTCAGACGCACGACCCCAACCGACTTCGCCGTCGGCTGGTCGCATTCGTTACAAAACAGGCCCACTGCACGCTTCACAATTTGAAAGCAATTACCGATTCAAAATCTGGCACCTTGACATAGCGGAGACTTTAAGTATCATGCATGGACAAAGTCTTATCAATTGGTCGACATAACTGCCATGCACGAGAAAATTTTCGATATGCGATCACGAAGGCTGGAGCTTGGACTCCCACAACGCGAGGTTGCACTACGTGCCCGCGTGCGAGAGACGCAACTCAGAAAGTGGGAGCGTGGGCTTGAGTTGCCGGATTCTGAGTCAGCAAAAAGGCTCGGAAAGGTTCTTAAGATCAGCCCTTCCAAGCTTCTCAGTGCACAGGAGACCTACGCTGAATTTGCCACCCCTGGTGAGGGATACACAACAGCCGAGGCTGGCAAAGGTGAAGTCACTCGTCGCAAGTCAGCTCCTCCTAGTGGGACTAAGCGAGTCTTAGACGTTTTTTGTGGAGCCGGTGGTCTTTCATTTGGATTTGAACGGTCGGAAGGGTTCATCACCACATGTGGAATAGATCTTCTCCCTGACCGCATCGACACGTTTATGGCAAACCATCACTATGCAACTGGTATTGCGGGAGACTTGCGTGCGTATTCTCTCCACGAGATACACAAACTAACAGGAGATGTTGATGTTGTTGTGGGCGGACCGCCCTGCCAAGGATTCTCATCAATTCGCCCCTTCCGAAATCTGACAGAAGGCGATCCTCGGAATTCACTAGTTGAGCATTATGTACTGGTCATCAATCACTTGCGTCCGGAGTGGTTTGTTTTTGAGAACGTTGTTGGAATACTAACCCATGAAAACGGCTCACGGCTTTGCGCCGTCCTTGAGGGCTTCCGTAGCGCGGGCTACTCAGTTGAGTGGCGTGTGGTTAACGCGGCTTTGTATGGTGTCGCACAACACCGCGAGCGTGTTGTAATTGTTGGGAATCGAATGGGGATACCTTTTTCATGGCCAAAGCCTTCTCACCGCGCTGAACATAAAAGCATGGCTGGATCGCGACCGGAAGTTATTCGAACTGAAGGCCCTCTCTTCTGTACCGAACTCCCTGACGCAGTCACGCTGATGGAGGCAATCGATGATCTACCTCCAATACCTGCTGGTGGGGAAGCTGCAGGGTATATAGGGCCGACTCGGACTGATTATCAACGAAGACTGCGAGCGGGATCGGAACTCCTCACTTTGCACAAGGCGACTAATCACTCAGCAAAGATGCTTGAAATAATCCGTCACTCAGGAAGCAACATTTCTGCTCTGCCGCCTGGCATGGTTAAAAGCGGTTTCAGCTCGTGCTACAGCCGACTCAATCCCGATAAGCCAAGCACAACTTTAACGGTTAATTTCGTACATCCTGCATCAAACCGCTGCATCCACCCATATCAGGATCGTGCTCTTACACCTCGCGAGGGTGCCCGCATTCAGAGCTTCCCGGACAGTTATCAGTTTCACGGCACAACAGCACAAGTCGTAAAGCAGATTGGGAATGCGGTTCCACCACTTTTGGGTCAACGAATCGCTGAGGCTATTATTAGTAGCGAAGAAAAAATGAAAAATGGGCGATCCAAGAAAGCCAGCCAGGCTTGGCAGCCTCTGGTTGAATCTACCTTTTAGGTGACCGTGAGAAAAGCGAAGCAATCTTTTTGTATGTACCACCATTTGGAGAAAGTGGACAGCGATCAAGGTCGCAGTACACGATCCCAAGAGCGTTCATGCCTTCTGCATTGATTACAGCAGTTTTCCCGCTATCGCCCTCTGTGTTACTGAAATTAAAGTGAGACTTTTTCAGAGAGCCAACGCGAACTTCCCAAATCCAGGGCACTTTTCCCCTGTTGCTCTTTCCTCTATGGTGGTTTCCTTCAGCATCACCTAGCACGTATCGAAGAGTTACGTGGGGGCCCGGCTTAATAAGGTGTCCCTTAGGCTTGTTATTTTCTAGCGCCACTTTTATTTCAATGTTCTTACATCCTGCACCTTGGCCGAGCAAGTCAGGGTATGTATGAGGAGCGTTCGCCGCAAAACGACCTTCAGAAGCTCTAACAATTCCACCGCGATAAAGGTTTCCGATGATTGCTGAAAGATTTGCCAGTTCGACCAGTTCGGATAAGCGTTCGCCTCCAGCCTCTATGAGTTTCTCATCAATGGAATCAAGAATCGCATAGACGTAGGTGACTGCCTTTCCGATCATGTCTACGGACAGCCCGCATTCATCGAGTGAATCCTCGTGGCGAAGATATCTTGTGTTGCAAGATCGCATTTTCCGATTCCGTTCGAGCCTCAATGCATCACAAAGAAATCACTGGGGCGTATCTGTAAAGCCCGGGAGAGCTTGAGGATGTTCAGAACTCCAACGTTCCGTTCACCTCGTTCGATGCTACCCACATACGTTCGGTGCAGCCCGGAGCGCTCTGCCAATGCTTCCTGGGATAGGCCTGACGCTTGCCTAAGCTCTCGAACTCGCTGTCCAAAGCGTTTGAGGTCTCGGTTCATGACTGCAATATCAACAGATGATGACGATACGTCTACAGACTATGAGTAGCTACGGTCAGAGGATTTTGTAAGGAATGGGGCCGGGCATGAGTATTGACTTATTGAGGCGCCCGACCCACGGTCTGCATACTTGGCGCGGTCGCCTGGAATCAAGTTGTACGGTGAGTGTATTTCCGTCATGGAACAAGAAGGGGGACTGGCACCGCTCGGAAGCGGAGCCAGTCCCCGTGCCGTTACGCGCGGAAGCCGATGCGCCAGAGAAGCGACTGGTCCGGCCCAATCTTATTGCTTCGCCGTTTCATGATGTGATTATCTGGTCAGGGTACACATACCCTATGTTGGCACGTGTGGCACAACAGGAGAACCCTCCCGCAGGATAGCCGAGCGAGACACGCGAGACTGGCGAGGGTTGATCTGGTCTATCTGGTTTGTCTGGTTTCTTGGTTGAAGGAAATTAACCAGATGAACCAAATCAACCAGATAAACAAAACAAACCAGATCAACCAGATGGAGGGGATTATCATGAAAGGGTCGGAGCTACTGCTGCGTTGTCTGGAAAATGAGGGAGTGCAGTGGATCTTCGGCGTGCCCGGAGAGGAGATGCTGGACGTCTTGAACTCGCTCGTGGATTCACAGATCCAATTCATTGCGGCCAGACACGAGCAAGGCGCGGCCTTCATGGCCGATGTCCAAGGGCGGCTGACGGGAAAGGCCGGGGTCTGTCTTTCCACCTTAGGGCCTGGTGCCACCAATTTGCTCACCGGAGTGACAGACGCGTATCTGGATCGTGCGCCGTTGGTCGCGATCACAGGACAAGCTTCGCTGGATCGGATGCACAAAGAATCGCATCAGTTCATCGACGTCTTGTCCATGTTCAAGCCGGTCACGAAATGGAACGCCGAGATCTTTCACCCCCGGACTATCGCCGAAACGGTGCGCAAAGCGTTCAAGGTCGCGCAGACCGAAAAGCCCGGCTCGACTCATCTGGAGCTGCCGGAGGACGTCGCGGCGGAAACGGTGGGGAATGACGAGCTGGATGGGCCGTTACGCGTGCAGGCGCCGTCCTGGCCGGAGCCGCTGCCGCGCCAAGTCATGCGGGCCGTCGAGGTGTTGGCTCAGGCACGCCGTCCGATCCTCTTGGTCGGCAACGGAGTGATCCGGGGACAGGCGCATGAGGCGCTCCGTCGG
>JANXQR010000378.1 GCA_025353435.1 Acidobacteriota bacterium
GCCAGGCTTCACGCTGATGGCGGTGCTGGTGCTGGCCATCGGCATCGGCGTCAATGTGGCCGCATTCAGCTTCTTCAATATGGTCGCGCTCAAGCCCTTGCCCGTTCGCGATCCGCAAAGCCTGGTCCGCCTGGAGCGCCGATCACCTGAGGCCTATACAAGCGAGATGCAGTATCCCTCCTTCGTCTTTTATCGCAACCATGCGAGGTCGCTTTCCGCTGCCATGGCCGTTCTGGGAGTGCCGCCCATGCAATTCGAGAGTGATGTGCAGCCGGCCAGCGCGTCATTCGTCACTCCGAACTACTTTTCCGAATTGGGAACACCCGCAGCCTACGGACGTCTGTTTGATCCCGTTTCAGATAGCAACCCGGGCTCTGAACCGGCCGTGGTGTTGAGTTACGGATTTTGGCAACGTCGTTTTGCGGGCGACCCGTCCGTGATTGGCCGCGTCATCCATCTCAACAAGAAGCCCGCAACCATCATTGGCATCACGCCATACACATTTGCCAGTCTTGGCGGCCAGCATCCCGAAGTCTGGATGCCGATTGTGCAACAACCGTACTTCATTGACGGCAGCAAGGTGCTGACCGATTGGACGGATTCCAGTGTCCGCATGTGGGGTCGTCTCGCACCCGGCGTTACGGCAAAAGCGGCCGAGCAGGAACTGCGATCGCTCGCCGACGAATTGCGCCGCGAGCATCCTGAAGCGGTCTGGGATCGAGAGGGCATTCAGAGTTCGCCGGGCGGCCACCTGCAGGTGATGCAGCCGGAGATGTACCGAGTAGCGGCTATGGTAAGCATACTTACGCTACTCATCCTCGGCGTTGCTTGCGCCAATCTTGGCGGCCTCATGTTGGCCCGAGCTGTCACCCGCGAGCGTGAGATCGGCATTCGCATTTCAATCGGAGCTGGCCGCGCGCGCATCTTCCGCCAATTGTGCACTGAGAGCCTGTTGCTCGCATCGCTGGGATCGCTGGTCGGACTGGGACTGGGTTGTGCGGCTCTCCGCGTAATCCTCGCGCGGGTTGATGCGCCGAAGTGGTTGAGTGCCGTTCCTGACTGGCGCGTGCTGGTGTTCACAACTGGCGCCACGCTTGTAGCAGCTCTCTTCTTCGGTCTCGCACCCGCACTGCAAATTGCGCGTCAGCGTCAACGCAAAACCATCGCCCGCCAGATCCTCGTCGGCGCTCAAGTAGCCGCCAGCTGCGTCCTGCTCATTGTCACCGCATTGCTGATTCGTGCCACGCATCACGCACTCTATACGGACCCTGGCTTTGGCTATGAGCAGGTGATTACGGTCGATCCGCAACTTGGCACGCATGGCTACAATGCCGTTGCTGCAAGGGCCTACCTCGAACAAATCCAGACGAGAATGGCAGCGCTGCCGGGAGTGCGCTCAGTGTCGTTGGTCAAGCTGCCGCCTATGGGCCACGCGGTCTCGAGAAGAAACCGGGAGATCAACGGCCGCCAGATCCTGATGTATCCCAACTGGGTCACCCCCGATTTCTTCCACACCATGGGCATTCCCGTCTTACTCGGCAGAACGTTTCTTCCCGGCGAGAAAAATGTTGTGATCATCAGTGAATCCCTCGCCCGCCGCCAGTGGCGCACCGAAAGCCCCATCGGGAAATCCATGCAGGAAGGCGACAAGAAGGAGACAGTGATAGGCGTGGTTGGCGACGCCCACATCAACGCCATCAGCGATGACGATGCAGTGGAGCAGTACTGGCCCGTTCAGCAGGATGACATGCCCG
>JANXQR010000411.1 GCA_025353435.1 Acidobacteriota bacterium
CCGTCGTAGCCGCCGGCATCGTTCTCCGCACCGGACTCATCGTAACCGCGGGTTTCGTCTGCGCTCCAGCCGCATCCAGTTGTTCTGCTGAACTCCGCTCCTCCGCGGCAGCCTTAAGCTCCGCAATCTCCCGTTCCGCAACTGCAAGCTTCTGCTCCAGTTGCTCTTCGCGATGCGTTAGTTCCACCGTTGCGGATATCTTCTCCACCTGGCCGCACAATGCAGTCTGGCGTTCCTCGAGCCACACCAGCGTACGTTCCAGCTGGACGGCTGCGGTCTCAAGCCGCTCCATTACCTCATCCACTTTCGTTTCCATGGTTTTCCTTTCTGTGAAAAATCAGCTGGCAGCCAAAATCTGCTTATCCGCCATCCGAAAACTTGTCTCCCGATACGCCGCCTTCTCGCGCAGCAGAATCGCCGCCCCGGTAAACGTCACGCGCGTCAGCTTCCATATCTCCGCGCTCATGTTCTCCACCCGCGCATCGGCAATCTCGTAGCTCATCCCCAGTGCCTGCGGGGCCTGCGCCTTGATCGCCTTCGCTACATCGGGAAAATCCCGCGCGTACAAATAACCGCGCACCACCAGCCGATTGCCGCGCAACACAGCCTCGGTCAGCAAACCGATCTTGCACCGCGCATCATGCCCGTCCCAGGCGGGCCGATAATCCACCGCCATCCCTAACAAGGACGGCAGCGCCTGCTCCGCCGCCTCGCGCGTCAGCAGCACACGGTGGCCCCGCGCCCCCGCCGGCGCCTTGTCGCTCGCGGCGTTCACTACGGTGAGAACTCCCTCGAACTCCACCCGGTTAGGGTGGCCCTCGACTACCGGGAATTTAACTGCCATTGCTTCCAGTTGCATCGCTACTCCATCGGGCCAGGTTCGACCCTTCGCATTTGAGTTATTGGTTCGTCATTTTCAACTAACAGCTTTCAACCGTCAGCTATCTACTGACCAGTGACCACTATCTCCCCCGGCATCGGCCCCAGCCCGCGCATCGCCCGCACTTCATTCACCGTCAACACACCGGCCTGCAGCAACTGCACCTGCACCGCAAGTTCGGTGTTCTCGTCCCGCGCGCTCAGATCGTTGAATACAAATTCAAATCCCCGCCAGCCAATACACTTCGCGAATAAATCCCGCGTGATGTGCCCAGCCACCAACTGCGCAAGCGGCAGAATCGCCCCGCGAAACGCCTCGTCCGCCAACTCAGCCGCAGTGGAGCGATTTACATCGCCCGCCAGCCCGAGCAGCATCGGCGGCAACC
>JANXQR010000422.1 GCA_025353435.1 Acidobacteriota bacterium
GTGAACTGCACCGACAGCGTTAACCCGATGAGCGGCCGGACCCGCACCTGCACGGTGGACGCAATCACAATGTCCTACGCGCCCGCCGGACGACTGGACACGCTGGTGCAATCGGCTTTCTACACCAACATCGGCCGCGAAGCGCAAACCAATCCGCAGTGGGAACAGCGCCTGGCGAATGAGTCGAACACACAGTTTCAAGGTATGATGGCGGGCAATGCGGCCAACCAGCGCAACGTTATGGCCGCGGGTGCTGCCGCTGGAGCGGCCCGGCAACAGTCGCATGCTGCAAACATGCAGCAGCAGGCCGCTAACTCCCAGACGCACCGGGAAGAGGCGCAGGCCCAACAGGACCTGTACAGGGACCACAACCGAAACGAGGCGGCTCGCCAGGAAATTGTGCATGGGCAGGCGCAGCAGACTATTCGCTTCGCTGGCGACCAGGCGCTCTTCCAGGACCCAAGCACAGGTCGGCAGATCGTCACGAATAACGATTACAACCATCAGTGGGTGTCCGGCGACGGGCAGACGTTGCTCCAGACCAACGATCACAGCTACGACCCCAACGGCAACGTAGGCAATCAGACCTGGACCGAGTTGGTGCCTCGATGACCGTACCGATGGAGCAGCTTCAACCTCAACGCTACCGGAATTCGAGGAGTCGTTGAAATCGAGTCGGAGGGTACGGCAAGAAATCGCGGCCCACTCATCGCGATAAAGCTGCCGACCCAGAGGTACCCCGATGGGGCACAGTCTTCCCTGTTTGCGAAGCTCAGACGGGTGAGTGGATCGGTGAGTGGGCCGACTGCCTGCCATCCCCGGTCCCGAAGGGCGAGGGACCGGGGGCACCCTCGTTTTTGTTTGGAACGAACTGAGGGATCAGGGTCACCCGCCGTAGGAGCGATGCGCCGGCGAGGCTGGCTGATTGGTGGTTTCCGAGTTGTCCACAATACATCCAGAACCCAAAATGGTAGAGTTTCAGTTTGAATCCTTCGGCCTTGTAAAGCACCCGAAGATGTAATAGTCCAACTTTATCCAGCGTATTTACTTGTGGCCAACCACAGCCAGAAACAAGCTGAGGATTTTGGTAGTAAGAGCCACCACCGCGAACCGCGAATCGCCGCATAAAACGAAATGAAAAAACCACCCCATAGCAGGCAAAACGCAAACATCTCCAGGTGCGGGATGGGAGAGTCCATCCATGTCCCGATCACGCAAAGGAGAAGAGCGCCCAACAAGTAACTTGCGAGAGCGCCTATCCCGACTTTGTCGCCGTGCCTCATCGTAGCCTCAGTGTGGTCAGATGATCAGTTTGCCAAAGCCGCGATTTCTTCGGAACTCCAAACGCGGTCGGAAAGACCGGCGGCCATCGTCAAGGATAAGCATACTTCGAAGTCTGCATCCATTATGCGCCTGGTGATTGCGTAAGACGGCAGGGCACGGTCCGCAACTTCCATTAGTCCTGTATCACCGCCTACTCGGAAACAATGCGAGGATCATCGCGACCCTACGGGGCGCGAAAGGGAATTGGTGTCACTTCCTCGGGTTTCACCCGGGGCTATTTCGGATCGCCCCTCCGGGACTAACGATTCTGTCGCGAACGAATAACCGCGCAACCGGAAATGAGACCGAAATGGATCGTCGCGTCCCTCGCGGGCGCGGGGTGACTGCTGGGATACCACATCACGGTTGCCGGTGAGTGGGAGTGGAATTCCTGTTTTCGGGAGCGTTCGAAATCGGACAGGTGACGTGCGTAACGGACAGTGACGTTGGCGGGGTGATTGAGTTTCTCTGAGTGGAATGTGCGGGTTGCGTTGGGTGGGAGAGTGGCGGGTGTCGTGCAGGGAGAGCCTGTTGATGTTTGTTGATTGTGGATTGGAGGGACTTCTCGATTATGGCAATTGAAGTGCGGGGACTTTCGCCCTATCTGCAGGTGTTTCACATGCCGACGTCGATCCAGTTTTATCGCGATGTGCTGGGGTTCACGGTGACGGGCAAGTCGAAGGCGAAGTCGGACGATCAAGATGATGTGGACTGGGTGATGATGGACCTCGGCAACACCACGTTGATGCTGAACACGGCGTACGATCCCGACGATATGCCGGAGGCGCCGGACGCGGCGCGGTGGAACGGCCACAAGGATACATGCGTATATTTTGGTTGTCCGGATGTGGATGCGGCGTATGAATACCTGGTGGCGAAGGGCGCGGATGTGAAGCCGCCCAAGGTGGCATGGTACGGGATGAAGCAGCTTTATTTGACTGATCCCGATGGGTACGGAATTTGTTTTCAGTGGAAGGCGTGAAGAAGCCAGGGACTGAGGGACTTAGGGACTCAGGGACTCAGGGACTGAGGACACAAGAATCTATGGATACGATCCTACCCTGATATTTCTTTCCTGTTTCAGGCCTTTTGGTGGCAAACGATTTCTGATTTTCTGTGCTAGGGAAAGGGTCGACCATGCGAACTGTTTTGCAGGACTTGCGGTACTCGATTCGGCAGCTGGTGAAGATGCCTGGATTTTCGTTGACTGCGATTCTGTCGCTGGCGTTGGGGATTGGGGCGACGACTGCGGTGTTCAGCGCGGTTTGGGGATTTATGGTGAACACCTATCCCTATGCGCACAACGAGCGGATGATGCACATGCGCCTGGATACGGGGAAGGGTCAGCCAAACGGCATGGGGCTGACTGCGGGACAGTGGCAGGAGATTCGGAAGTCGCCTGTTGTGGAAGACGCATTTCTTGCCGATCAATGGAGCCTGACGGTGACCGGATCGGACCTGCCGGAAGACGTAAATGCCGATTTTTTCAGCTCCAACTCATTTCAATATTTTGGTGTGGCGCCGGCGCTGGGCCGCGGACTTCAGCCATCTGACG
>JANXQR010000435.1 GCA_025353435.1 Acidobacteriota bacterium
GCTTGTCCATCTGCAGGAAGCGCTCGTAGGAACGCCGCTGCACTTCAATCAAGTTGGGAATCTGCGTTGCGGTGGGAATCTTGGAAAAATCGAGCCGGCTGCGAATCGCGCGCTTCTCGTTGGGCATGCTTCACTCCTAGACTCTCGTGTCCGGCACACCGCCTGGGTGGCGGCTTGAACCGTGCCTGCGCCCGAGTCTCATCGGCGCTGGCGAAGTACGGTAAGAAGATCGTTTATTCCTGACTGGCACTCCGTGAAACACCAGTCAAACCCGCGTGCTCCGGTTCAAAGCTGCAAGGTGCGCAGCCGGACCGGGATTGCTGGCCAAGCGAGGGGCCAAAGTTCGCGCTGGAAATTCACACTTCAGTGGCATTGCCGACCGATCGCGAAGTGCGCTAGACTGCGCACAATATCAGGAGAGGGGAGACGCCCGGAGACCGCTTTTGCGACGCTCAGTGCATCTAATTAGCAGGTTCAACGCCGAAAAAGCGCTGCCTGACGGTCAAGAGACACAAAAAGCCCGTGAGGACGCAACGTCCCACGAGCGCGGCTTATGGCCTGTGCCCCCATCCGAATTTCACAATCCCTGCTCTCGCTGATTCCAAAGCTCGCTTTTGCCGCTCGCCAGCCGACCCACGACTGTGCCGACGGATTCCGCTCATCCGCCGACGCTGAAATGCTTATTTCTGAATGCGCAACGCCCACAGCTAGAGTGCTTGGCCTCGTCTCAAGACCTGTGGAGCGTCCGTGTTGCCTGTTTGATGCTTAAGAAGCGCAGCCCGGACCGACCATTTTTCCCTGGCTCAGGGAAAACGGACGGAAAGACGCGCAACGATTATCGTAGCGCGTTCAGACCGGGCTTGCAAGTTTTGTTGCGAAATTGTCGAATTACTTGATTTCGACAGTTGCAACGCCTTCGAACTTCTTCTTGATGGCCTCAGCCTCGTCCTTGGTCGCGCTCTCTTTCAGCGCCTTGGGGGCGCCGTCGACCAGGTCTTTGGCTTCCTTCAGGCCGAGCGAGGTGACTTCGCGTACGGCCTTGATGGTGTTGATCTTGTTGGCGCCGGCATCCTTGAGGATGACCTGAAATTCGGTCTTTTCCTCAACAACCGCTGCTGCTGCCGCTCCGCCGCCGCCAGCCACCGCTACCGGGGCCGCTGCCGCTGCTGACACGCCAAGACGCTCTTCGAGCTTCTTAACCAGGGCCGCTGCTTCCAGCAGGCTCAGGCTTACAATTTGTTCTTCCAACTGCGCGAGATCCGCCATTTTCTTCTCCAATCAGAACCGTTTTGAAATTGTTGGTACCGGCTGCAAACTCAAGAGAGAAGTTTCCGATGCGCCCAGACTTGCGCCCTTCCGACCCCAGTTGCCGCCTAAACTCGTGAACTAAACTTCGCTCGCCGGCGCGGGAGCTTCGCTCGCCGCTTCGGGCTCAGGAACCTCATTTGCCGCAACAGGCGCAGGAGCTTCAATTTCCGCCGCTGGCGCCTCGCTGGGGGCTTCAGGCTCAGAAACCTCAGTAGCCGCTGCCGGAGCGGGAACTTCATTTGCCGCTGCAGGGGCTTCGACAGTGGCCGCCGCAGGCGCTTCAACCTTGCTCGCTGCTCCAGCCGGGGCTGCGAACTTTTCCTTCTCGACACCCTGGCCGAGCACGACCGCCAGATCGCGGCCGGCGGCATTGAGGACCGTGACCAGGCGCTGCGCCGGAGCGCTGATGAGGAAGAGGAGCTTTGCGAAGATCTCCTCTTTGCCCGGCATCGTCGCCAGAGCCTTAACCTCGTCAACATTCAGCAGCTTGCCGTCCACGATGCCCAGCTTGAACTGGAACTCGGCATTCTCGCTGACCCACTTCGAGAACCCTTTGGCCAGAAGCACCGGGTCGCCGGAGGTGAATGCAATCGAGCTCACGCCCTTGAGGCCCTTGAGCGCGTCCTCGATCTTGGAGCCCTTGCCTGCAATCGGCGCCAGCTTGTTCTTGATCACGCGATATTTGCCACCGGAGTCGCGGATCACCTTACGCAGCGCAAAGTCCTGCGCTACCGTCAGCTTGGCAAATGTACCGATAATTGCCGTTGTGGAGGTCGCAAGCTCCTTGGTCAGGATCCGGACCTTTTTTGCCTTACTTGCTTTCGAAATCGCCATTGTGTGCTCCGCACAGTGCGCAGTGATCAGTGAACAGTGGACAGTTAAAAACCGCCCTCGATCAATGTTCCTGTTTTAAAACTCATTTAACCCTGCAGTCCAAGACCCAAGCTGAACCTGCGGTCGCTGTCCACTGACCACAGTTCACTGTCCACTGCCGTTTAGTGCTTGCCGGCCGCGTCTGCCACTGCCGAATCCAGAGGAACGCCAGGGCCCATCGTCGAACTCAACGTCAGGCTCTTGATGTACTTGCCCTTGGCTGCTGAAGGCTTGGCGCGCACAATCGATGTGATGACCGTGGTGGCGTTGTCAACCAGCTTTTGCGGATCAAAGCTCAGCTTGCCCACCGGCACGTGCACCAGGCTGGTCTTGTCGGCTCGAAACTCCACCTTACCGGCCTTGATTTCCTTGACTGCCGAAGCTACGTCGAGGGTCACGGTTCCGGTCTTGGGGTTGGGCATCAGGCCCTTGGGACCGAGCACCTTACCCAGGCGTCCCACCACTTTCATCATGTCCGGCGTGGCAATCAGCGCGTCGAAGGCGGTCCAGTTTTCCTTTTGAATCTTTTCGACCATCTCCTCGCCGCCCACAAAGTCCGCGCCGGCTTCCCGCGCTTCATTCTGACGGTCGCCCGAGGCAATTACGGCCACGGTCTTCGACTTGCCCAGACCGTGTGGCAATACGACGGTGCCACGAACCATCTGGTCCGCGTGGCGCGTGTCGACGCCCAGACGCATGGTCAGGTCGACGGTTTCATCAAATTTTGCGTACTTGACTTTCTGCAGGAGGCTGACGGCCTCAGGCAGCGCGTAGGCGGGCAGCGTAACAGCAGCGCGCGACTTCGCAATATTCTTGCTGGCTTTCTTGGCCATATTCCCTCGTCTCCCACCGTATTTGCCAGCCCGGGTCTCCCGGGAGCGCCGGCCGTGCGGGCAACGTTTCGTTGTTGCCGCGCAGACTCAAAGCCCAAATACCGTGGTGCTATTGACGGTCCGGGTTACTCCTCCGGACACATTTGTAGATCATATCGGAGTGGCAGGCTAAATGCAACCGACCTTTCGCCTTAAGTCGCGGCTAGACCGCGACCTTCTGGGCCAGAGCGGCCGCCAGAGCCTTGATTCCCCGTAAATCGACCTTTCCCGTCCCAAGTAGGGGCAGGGCATCCGTGTGGAAGAAGAGATTCGGCTTCGGCTTCCAGAGGGCGGGCAGGTCGCTGCGGGTCAGCTTTTCGATGAGCGGTGGGAGCGTTTCCGGGGGGAGCGTGGAAAGCACAACCAGGCGCTCGCCCTTCTTTTCATCGGGGAGAGCCGTGACGGCGAAGACCTGCTCGGTGACGTCCGCGAGTTCGTGGAGCTTTTCCTCGATCCTTATATGAGGGACCATCTCGCCGCCAATCTTGCTGAACCGAGAAAGGCGATCGGTGATGGTCAGGAAGCCGTCTTCTTCCATCATGGCCACGTCGCCGGTGGTGTACCAGCCGTCGCGCAGGACTTCCGCGGTCTTCTCAGGCTTACCCAAGTAGCCTTTCATCACGTTGGGGCCTTTGACCAGCAGCATTCCAGAAGTGCCGGGCGCGACCGGAGCGCCTGTTTCGAGGTCAACCACCTTGACCGAAACGCCCGGGAGGGGATGTCCGATCTTGCCACGCCGTGCCGCTACCTGGCGAAAGCCGGGCGCGCGAAAATCGCGGCCGTTCACAGTGACCACTGGGGAGCACTCTGTGCAGCCGTAACCCTCGAGCGGTCGGATGCCGAACAAGTCTTCAAAAGTGATTGCCACTCGCTCCGGAAGCTTCTCGGCGCCGACCAGCACGTATTGCAATGATCCGAAGCTCTCCGGGGAGCAGCGCCGGATATACGCCTGAAGAAATGTCGGCGTGGCGACGAGAAACGTCACCTTATATTGTCCGACCAATTGGCCGATGACCTGCGCGTCCAGCGGATTGGGATGATAGACAACGCCGACGCCGTTGACGGCCGGCAGCCAGAGCCCGGCCATGAACCCGAAGGAGTGAAAGAAGGGCAGGATGCCTAGGATCTTGTCGCACCCGCCAAGCATGAACACCTGCGAAACCTGCTGAATGTTCGATGTGATGTTGGCATGGGTGAGCATCACGCCTTTGGGATCGCCGGTGCTGCCACTGGAGAAGATGATGGTCGCGAGTTGATCGGCTGGCGAGTTACCGGCAATCTGATTGTCGTGAATGGAATTTGTTGCGGTGATCGCGCTTCCGAGGATTGTTCTCAGCAAGAAAGCCGGTGCCAGCCATGCGAGAGCGAGCGCGTGAAGTCTCTCGGAGAATCGGGGCGGGCTGAGGACATCCTCAAGGACGAGTGCCTGCCCCGGAACGGCGAGATTCGGGAAGTGCTCAACAAACGCTCTCGAAGTAATGACCGTGTCGATGCCGCATTGGAACGCACACGAGGCTATTACTTCGCTCGACGAGGTGTAGTTAAGGTTTACGGGGATTCGTCCGAGGAGCATGAGCGCATAATTCGTGAGCGCGCCGCCGACGGAAGGTGGCAGCAGCATGCCGACCATTTGTTGGTGGCCGATGTGTTTGCGGAGACGAAGAGCGACGAACATTGTCTTGGTGAGCGCAGAGGCGAAGGACGCGCGCGGAGTTTTGCTGTCGGCCATCATGAAGCGGAACGGGTGCCGTCTTGCGGTACTCACGAATGCGCGATCCAGCGTCATCATGCTGTGCTTGCGGCGCTGGAACGAGTCGGCGTGGAGTTCCTGCACGGCGGCGCGGACTTCGATCGCGGTGGAGGAAGAAGGCATCGGCTTGCCAAAGCTGACGGTGATGGGATATGGCACGCGCCGCGGCATCTTCCAGAGAAAACGTCCGCGCTCGAAACTGAAGATGCTGCCCCAGACGCCGTCCAGGTTGACGGGGATGATGGGCACATCGAGGCCCTTCATAATGCGCTCGAGGCCACGGCGGAATGGCAGCAGCTGGCCGGTGCGCGTGATCTGGCCTTCCGCAAAGATGCACACGATTTCGTCGTTGCGGAGGGCGTCGCTGGCGACATGCAGAGAGGCAATCATCTCGCGCGGATGCAGTTCGCTGGAGATTGGAATGGCCTTCAGCATACGTGCGAACGGCTTCACGATTGGCACGTCGTAGATGCCCTGGTACATTACGAATCGGATGGGCCTGTCAGTCGATGCAACCAGCAGTGCCACGTCGACGAACGACATGTGATTGCAGACAAGGAGGGCGCCGGTTTTCTCGGGGAAGTTATCGCGGCCGATCACGCGCACGCGATAGATGGTGTGGGTGATGAAGAACAGAATGAGGCGGCCGAACCACTCTGGCAATAACATCAGCACGTAGACGGTGCCGGCGGCAGTGATGAGTGACGCCGCGACGACAACTCCGCGCGGATCTAAGTGAATATAGGCCGTGAAGATGTAATAGACGCCGGAGGAAAGTGCGATACCGACGAAGGAGAGCAGGTTAGCAGCGGCAATGATGCCGCCTTTATCCTTCTCCGGCGGGCGGTGCTGAATGAGCGCATTGACGGGCACTGCGAAGAATCCGGCGAAGAAGCCGAGCATGCCGAGAAGGACCGCTGAACCGATCAGGCCGTGATGCGTAAGGCCTAACGACAGGCCGCTAACGGTCATGCCGATGGAGCCGAGCGGGATAAGCCCGTACTCAATCTTGTTGCCGCTGAGATAGCCGGCGGCCATACTGCCGAGGCCAATGCCGAGAGCCAGCGTGGCGTTGAGATAACCGGTTCTGGCCTGGCCGATGTGCAGGACGTCGGGACCGTAGACCACGATGGTTGAGAACAGGAGCGAGCCGAGGAACCAGAAGTAAGTGTTGCCCGCGACGGCGAGGAAGAGCGGCCGGTCTTGGTGCATGACCTTGATCTGGCGCCATAAGTCACTGACGATGTTGAACTGGAACTGCTTGGTGGGCGCGGCGGCGGGGACTTTGTCGATGCCAAGGCTGGTGAGCAGACCGACGAGCGCCAGACCAAGCAGGACATACCCCGCGTAGACTTCGTAGCCGTGGAAGCGCTCTGCCATCGTGGCTCCAGTCACGGTGCCGATGATGATTGCAAGGAACGTGCCGAGCTCGATGACACCATTGCCCCAGGAGAGGCGCCTGGCGGGAAGGAGTTCCGGTAGCAGGCCGTATTTGGATGGGCCGAAGAGCGCAGCCTGTGAGGCTACTAGCGTGAGCGCAACAAGGGACAGAGTGAGCGAATGCATTGCCAGGCCGGCCGTCGCCACAATCATGGAGCCGAGTTCCATTACCTTGGTCCAGATTGTGATCTGACGCTTGCTGAAGTGGTCTGCGAGCCACCCGCCGGGCATGCTCAGCAGGATGAAGGGAACGGAAAAGATGAAGGTGACCACCGAAACGAAAGTCTCGCGCTGGCTGTGGCTAAGGCCCATGCCAACGATCATGGAGAGCAACAGGTTGCGGAGGATGTTATCGCTGTAGGCACCTTGAAACTGGGTGGCGATGAGCGACCAGAAGCCGCGTTCCTTGCGGGTGGAGGTGGAGCGCAAAACTTCGGCGTCCTGATTGATTGCGGCTGGTTTGGATGCGATGTTCATGACTGGACCCCCTGGGAAGCCAACTGATGAAGCGAAGTTAGCGAGTTTCGAAGGGGCAAATTTGAGGGTTAGTACAGTTTCGCGAGCGTCACAAAGGCGGGGCCGTGGTTGAGTAGCGAGCGAGGTCGGCCAGGGTGGAGTCCGCCAGGAATGGAAAGATCAGAGTATGCGGCTTCGATGGCATGGCCGGGACAGTGGCGGTGTAGGCGTCGCAGAGAATGGCGGTGGCCTGGTCGAGTCCGCGATTCCAGCGGGGTTGGCGCGCGTCGCGAAAGATCAGGCTGTCCGTTGAGAGGCCGGCGGCAATCAGCACGGTGCGGGCGGTGGTGAGGAACTCTGGCCAATGAGAAACGACCCCGATCAAATGACCTTGGGGAGGTGGCAGCCAGGGAGTAAGCCAGCCGTTTGCGGAACGGATCTGGAGCGTGATGAGCTCGACACCATACGGCAGGAGGGCGCGGATAGTCTTGGTCTTGCTGGGGCGGCAAAGGGGAATGCCGCCTGCCAGCTTCTCAGGAATTGCGCAGTCTTCGACTGAAATGTCTTTGGCGGGAAAGCTGGTTGCCTGCCTGATCTCAGTGAGAAGAATCCGACGCAATTCGGGATCAGGGTCGATGAGAAGCAGATGGTCGGGCGGGGGCGCGGCTAGCCATTGCGCGACACGGTGGCGAATGGCTGCGGATGGCAGATCGAGTTCGCGCACGGCACGAAAGAAGCCTGCAATGTGGAAGTCCAATACTTGCTCGGGCGTCGAAGGCGGATCAATATTGTTGCGAACGTAGACTCCGCTGCCGTGGCGTTTCTCGGTCCAGCCGTCACGGTCGAGCTGACGATAACCTGCGCTGATGGTATTGGGATGGAGAGCGAAACGCCGAGCCAGTTCACGTGTGCTGGGGAGGCGGTCGCCGGGCTTCAGGTCGCCGCACAGAATGGCGAGCACGATCTGCGTGACGAGTTGCCGGTAGATGGGGACTTCGCTGCTGGGGGAAAACCAGAGTCGCAAGCGGGGCCTCGTGATCGAGTTACTGGATGCTCCTGATTCTATCCATAGCGGGGACCGGCGGAGGCTGCCAGATAGATAGGTCGATTGGTAGCAACGACGATTCAATTGCCTGGCGGAGCGCGCTGCTTAATTGTCCATAGGCTTTGACTTGGATTTCGGCATGGTTACATTGATGGGCCCGGACCGGGCACTGATACCAGGAGTGCCGACCGCGACTATCGTATAGGTCGCCGACTCGCCGCGCTCGGGTGCAGGTTCATTGAATTGCGGCGTGGTCAGCCCTGCGCCGACGAGTTTTTCTTCCGGCTCAAGCGTGCTACTGCGAAGGACGCGATAAAACTGCGCGCCGGATGAGGGGTTCCACGTCACGGTCACAAATGCGCCTTTGATATCGGCCTTCCCGCCGAGTGGCGCAGGCGGCTTGGCACCGTCACGCGATGGCAGCAACCCGTACACACAAAACTGGCCGGTGCCCACGTTTTGCGTGCCGAAGCTTGCCAGGTACACTTTGCCGTTTGCGATTGTGGGAGGAGCCATTTTGGAATACTCTCCGCAGTCGTCGCGCTCAGGGATTTCAAGCGAGTTCCAAAGCTCATGGCGGATGTCGACCGCTTCGTACGCGTGCAGAACGCTGGGCCGTGACTCGTGCCATGAGTCTCCCGTTGCATGAATCGCTGCCCACAAAATGCCGTCCTTGTTGCCGTTTGAAGAGAGTGAGAGCATCGCGCCCGGATGACCTTCGTTGGGGACGTCGCGGATCATCGCCGGCGTCTCTTCCAACTTGTCGCCGGTAAGCTTGTAGACCTTGGCCTTATCGCGCTGTCCCCATACGTAAAGCAGGTTGCCGGCTTTCGCGCTCTGCCAGTAAACCAGGCTGTGCAAATGCGACGCCGTTGCTTTGAAATGCTGGAGCGCGTGCTCGTCGCCAAGATGGCCGAGTTGGTGGGTATCGAGCGTATACAGCACACCCTCTTTGCCACCGCCCAGCACCAGGTGCGTGCCCGGAATCAGCGTTGCGCCTGAAGAGTTGAGGTCGTTGTCCGCTTTGTCGAGCGCATCGTGATTGGTTGGCGTGAACCAGTCAAGCATTTTCAAACTCGGCGAAAGCTTTAGAAAGCTCTCGCTGAAGTTGTGCACGCCATCCCAGCTGCCATTGCCTGTCACGACGTAAACATTTCCATCGTCATCTGCGGCCGGGCCTTGTCCCGACTGCCAGATGCTCGCTTCCGATCCTGTCGGCGATGTGTTAAACACGCTCAACTGCTGAAGCGACTTCGCATCGTAGGCCATCAGAAAGCCGTGGTACGGATCTTTGTCGCAGTGCGACGCGTAGCCGACGTAAACCATGCCATTCGCCAGCAAGAGCGCAGGCCGCTGGTTCTGCATCAGCGGGTTGAAGTCAGCAGCTTTGATCTCGACCGGGCTTCCAGGCAGGTCGGCGCCTGTGGCCAGGTCGAGCGCGTGAAGCCGCTGCGTGAATTCCAGTGCTTCCCCTGCTGTCGTTTGCGTCAACGCGACAACGAAGAGCACCCCGTGCGCCTTGTCGATAACCGGCGTTCCAATAATCCCCATATTTCCATTGATGTCGAGGCACCCAAAGTCCGTGCTGTGCAGATTCGCAGGCAGCCCGAAGTTGACATGCCAGACAGGCTGCGCAGCCTCCGGATCGTTGGCGTCAAAAGCGTACACGCTGTTATTCACGGTCGTTACATAGACCAGATCATGAGTGCCGCCGCCTATTTGGACGCCAGTCACGATTAATGGCTGCGTATACAACTGGTCGTCGAGCACGCGCTTGAATAGCATGCCGAATTGCGACTTGTTCACGGTGAGCGGCGTCAGCAACGTCTCGCGCAGATTCACGCCGGTTCGCGAATTATCGTCGTGCTGCGTGAGCACATCCACCTGTGCATGAGCGCTCGTCGTCGCCGCCAGACTCAACGCCGCCAGCAGAGGATTGAGGCCTCGCTTCAGATTCAAGAAACTCACAATTATCCCTCGGGATTCGCCGGCTCTTTAAAGCAGCCAATGATTTCGCGATCGCTTCCCATGATACGGCGCACGACCGTCCGTCTCGCGGGACAAGAATGCCTTGGCCGTTCCATTAATCCTGCGACAGCACTAAGCAGGTATACGCGCCGATGCTCACATTCGCGCTGCATGGCATGTCATTCAGCGGAGGTCCGCTGGCATTCGTATCGAACGCCGGCCAGTTATCGAAGAAGCCATCGTAGGCGCCGGCATCGCTGTTGAAGCGCACGCGCCACCTGCCCGGCCCTGGAACGCCGATGGTGTAGTTCGCATATTTCTGACCGGAGAAGTTGCAAACCACCACCACATCGTCTCCCGCGCCGCCCTGGTCCCAGCGGTGATAGACCAGCATGTTATCCACAAAAACCGGCAGCACGTGGATGTTTCGCCCACGCAGGCCGCGCGTGTTGTTGTTCCAGTTGCGCCGCAGCCGGATCATGTCCCGATACAGCGTCCAGATGCCGTTGTAAGTATCCTTCCGGCCCCAGTCGATTGGATCGGGATCCGCACCGAAGTTGGGAAACGGCCGGTATTCAAGAAATTCCTGCCCCATAAACAGCATGGGAATTCCCGGCGCTGTGAGAGTGACGCATGCCGCCAGCGTCGACTGTTTCTTCGCATACCAGTTGTCCGCCTGGCCATTGCCGATGAGGTCAGGCAGCCGCCCTCCATTGCTCTGCCGCGGATCGTCTTTATCGTGATTCTCGTCGTACACGATGGACTGAAACGCGTTCGCACCGTTCATCGCCGCAAGCGCCACGCCCAGATCGGCAATGTTGCGTTGATCATCCGCAGGCGCGGTTGCAGCCCAGCGCAGCTTGCTGCAAAAATTGTCGTCCCACTGCGCGTTGAAGCCGTAGCCGCCTGCGTCCACCGGAGTTGTGATCGACGCGTCGCCCTGCAGATCTTCGGCGATCATGATCTTCCATGGCTGCGTGCTCTCGACGTGCTGCGTCATCTTTTGCAGCAACGCGATTCCATTCGGCTCCGGTTGTTCCAGCTTCCAGTTGTCGTATTGATTCTGGATATTGCGAATGCTCACGATCGAATCGAATCGCAGCCCATCGAGGAAGCGATCTTCCAGCCAGCGCTTCACGTTGTCGAAGAGATATTGCGCGACCTCGGGCCGGCCCATGTCGAAGCGCGCATGCGAGTACGGGGTGTGGGCGCGGCTGTCCTGAAAGAAATAGATTCCGCCGTCTACTCCAACCGGCGGCGGATGCGGAGCGCACCACGAACAGACGCGTCCCTCCATCGACCATCCGTCAAATTGCCAAAGGTCGAGCCCGTCAACGTGGTTGTAGACAACATCCAGCAGCACCGCAATGCCGAGCGCATGGGCCGCGTTCACGAAGATGCGGAATTCGTCGGGACCGCCGAATGCATCTTCCACCGCGAAGATGTAGCCGGGGTTGTAGCCGGTGCTGGCGCTGCCGGAAAACTCTCCCAGCGGCATGATCTCGATGGCGTTGATGCCCAAATGCGCAAGTTCCGGCAGGCGTATCGCCGCGGAATCAAAGGTTCCCGGAACGAGCGGGCTTGTGGCGGTTGGCGGAGTCGCACTGAAAGTGGGGATATGCAGCTCGTAGATCACTGCCTCATTCCACGGCGGCGTGCTGTAAGAACCGCCCTCGAATACCGTGTCCCGGCTCGCAATCACCGCGTTCATGTGGCCGCTGGCGTCCTTTACAATCGAGCGCGCGTACGGATCCATGCGGTGAGGATCGCGGCCCGGATTGGCCGCATACGACACACAGAACTTGTATTGCTGCCCTGCCATCGCGCCGGGCACGTCCACTGACCAGCAATTGGGAGAGCTCTCGCGCGCCAGCGGTGTCGCGGTTGTCGACCATCCGTTGAATTCACCCACGACGGTGATTGAATCCGCAAAGATGGACCACACGCGAAATGTGACGCCACCCGGATACGGGATGGCTCCCATGCCGGTGTGTTGAGGCGAGGCCGGTGCGACAGAGAGGACGGGGGAAATGGGTGCAGCACTCATGGCGATTGCTCCTCAGAGTGGGTTGAGGGGTGCGGGTTGGGGGAACACCAGGGATCGTGCAGGTCAGGGATCGTGCGCGGAACTGAGGACTTCGATTATGGGGCGAAAGCGGATTCGGCGCAAATATTGAAGATTCGGGCTTCCCGGGGCTTTGTGAAGTGGGGGTTGGAGTCGCTATTCTAGGCAGGTGAAACCGTCAGCGCAACATAGTCCCACGCTCCTCGTGCACGGCGGTGCCTGGGCCATACCGGTCGATGCAGAGAAAGACCACCAGAACGGCGTTCGCCGGGCGCTGGAGGCCGGGTACGCGGTGCTGGAGCGCGGCGGGCCTGCTCTTGACGCGGTGGTGGCCGCGGTCACGGTGATGGAGGATGATCCCACCTTCGATGCGGGACGGGGCAGTTTTCTTACTTCCGACGGGCGCGTGCAATTGGATGCGCTGCTGATGGACGGCGGCCGCATGAAGGCGGGCGGCGTGGCATGCGTTGAGCGTCTGCGCAATCCTATTCAGGCGGCGCGGCTGGTGCTCGAGGAGAGTCCGCACGTCTACTTTGTGGGCCCCGGGGCGGAGAACTTTGCGGCGGCACACGGCATGCAACTCATAGACAACTCTGAACTGGTACTCGATCGCGAGCGGGAACGGCTGATCGCTGCACAAGCGCGGGCAGCGGCGGGCCTGGCGGACGAAACATTTTCCGGCGAGCCGGATGATAAAGGGCCAGAGACTGCCGTGCACGTTGCGAAAGAAGAACCAGGAAGCCGGGAGCAGGCGCCGGTTCGCCGTGAGCGAGGGCCGGTGGAAGATCCAACCGGGTGGTCGCACGATACTGTGGGGGCGGTGGCACTCGATGCGTGGGGAAATCTGGCCGCTGGAACGTCGACCGGGGGAACGCTGAACAAGACCCCTGGACGCGTTGGCGACTCTTCGCTGATTGGCTGCGGCTGCTATGCGGACAACTTGTCTGCGGCGGTGTCGTTGACGGGTTGGGGCGAGCCGATTATGAAGCTGGTCCTGGGCAAGTGGGCAACGGACCGAGTTGCGGCTGGAACGGCGCCTGAGATTGCGGCCCGCGAGGCAATCTCGTACTTGTTCAACCGACTTGGCGGTCATGGCGGCATCATCCTGCTTGGGCCCGACGGTCGCTTCGGCTTTGCGCACAACACTCCCGCCATGGCATGGGGACTTGCGACACACGCGGGAATGCATACGGGATTGCGAGAAGGGAACCGGCCGTAGTCTCCAGCCCGTTGCTTTAACCTAATCACTCATGGGGCGCATTCGCATTCTTTCCGACCAGGTGGCTAACCAGATCGCTGCCGGCGAGGTGGTCGACCGGCCAGCTTCGGTGGTCAAAGAGCTGCTGGAGAACGCGCTGGATGCGGGTGCCAATCGCATCCGCGTCGAGGTGGAAGCAGGCGGGCGCAAGCTGATCCGAATTGCCGACGACGGCTGCGGCATGAACCGCGATGACGCGCTCCTGGCCTTCGAGCGCCATGCCACCTCGAAGCTACGTACCGCCAACGACCTGCTCTCGATTGCGACGCTGGGCTTTCGCGGCGAGGCGCTGCCATCCATTGCTTCGGTAGCCCGCGTGACGCTGGAGACGGGGACTGACGCCGAAGGCGGGATCACCGGCACGCGGATGGAAATTGCGGGTGGTAAGATCCTCCACGTCGACGATGCGGCGCTGCCCCGCGGAACCACGATCTCCGTGGCCGACCTATTTTTCAATACGCCGGCAAGACGCAAGTTTTTGCGCGCCGAATCGACTGAATTGGCGCACGTTACGGCGCTCGTCACACACTACGCCCTGGTGCATCCGGAAATGCACTTTGAGTTGTTGTCGGCGAGCCACACCCTGGTTTCCGCGCCACCGGTGAGTCGAACCGCCGAACGGATTTACCAGATTTTCGGGAAAGACACTTTGGAACAGTTGCTGCCGGTGGCGGCGGAAGCGCCGCTGGAGCGGGGCGGACTGCCGGAGCCGCCGCCCTGGAAGAAAGACCCTGACGAGGCTCCAACGGACCCTGGGCGGCTGCGTCTTACAGGGTTCTATTCCAAGCCGGAACTGCAAAAGCTCAATCGAAACTCCATTTACATATTTATCAACAAGCGTCTTATTCGCGACAAGCTGCTGATGCACGCGATCACTGAGGCCTATCGAAACATCATTCCTCCCAGCAGCTTTCCGGTGGTGTTGCTCTTCCTGGAGATGCCACCGGAAGAAGTGGACGTAAATGTTCACCCTGCCAAAACGGAAGTTCGTTTCAGGCAGGGCAGCCTGATTCACGACTTTGTGCGGGACAGCCTGCGGACGGCATTGGTCAAGGCTAGGCCGGCGGCCGGGTTCCTGTCGGCCATGCATTCAGCGCCACTCGCAAGCCCTTCGTTGATGCCGGCGGGGATTTCGAGGCTTCCAGGTGCTCCGGGCGCCAACGCGGATCAACTCGCGACCTCTGCGGCGTCGCCAGATTCCGAGCCGATCACCGCGGAGTCGGCTTTTGCCGACGCGGAACGGCTTGAACTCACCGCGCAACAGCTGGCGCCGACGCCGGTTCGGCTTCCCTTTGAGCCGTCGACATTTCGGCCAGGGACCTTTGCGGGAGCAGGCGGACTTACAAATATGGCGGCTGCCTTGTTGCAGGGAGAAATGCTGCAACCGGCGCACGGATGTTCGCCAAACTATGAAGAATCAGCAGTATCCAGGAAAAGCCCAGGGCTGGCGACGGCTCAGGTCGAAGCCGAACAGGCGGCACAGACGCTGAATCATCTGGGGTCACTGAGGGCGCTCGGGCAGCTCCGCGAGTCTTTCATTTTGGCAACTGGAGAGGACGGCCTGTGGATAATCGATCAGCATGTGGCGCACGAACGAATTTTATTTGAAAAAATTCTGCGCGCCCGCACTGTCGAGCAAATTCAGCGGCAAAGGCTGTTAATGCCTCTATTGGTTGAACTTAAGCCATCGCAGATGGTGGTATTCGCACAAATTGCCGAAGAGCTGGAGCGCAACGGATTTGAGGTGGAACCGTTTGGACCGCGGACCCTTGCAGTGAAGGCGGCACCAGTGGGGCTGGAGGGAACTGCCTTGGTAAAAGCACTTGCCGAGGTCATCGATCAGTCCAGCAGCGATGGGGGAGAAGAGGCCGGGAATCAGGATCTTACAGCTCTGCGGACGAGGGTCGCAGCGTCCATCGCCTGTCACTCTGCCATCAAGGTAAATACCCCGCTTGACCCCGCACGTATGGAGTGGCTATTG
>JANXQR010000491.1 GCA_025353435.1 Acidobacteriota bacterium
CGATCTCTCCTGCGGAGGTTCGGGAGCAAAGAGTGACCGAGCGGTACTCATATTCCAAGTCCTCCTTAGAATGCCTGGCCAATGCCAACGAAAGGCTGCGTAGCACTCACGCCATGTACGGGATTGAGATTTTGTCCGAGGTCGAATCGGATGGGGCCGATCGGCGTTACGTATCGGAAGCCAATGCCAACAGTGCTGGAATAGAGCGAAGTGAATAGGCTGAAGCCAACCCTGGGAAATATATTGCCGCCATCATAAAATGGGACGATACTCAGCCCTTTCTTGATCGGCAAGGGAATCCGGGCTTCAGAGTTGATGATCAACATCTCATTGCCCCCGGCCGGCACCTGAATCTCAGTGCAAGCCGTGCTGGATCCGCTGCTGCATACCTGTACTTGGCGCTGCGGACCGGCGCCATCAAGCGGGAAACCGCGCAGCGAATCGCCGCCTCCCGTGAAAAACGCCTCGCTGACCGGAACGCGGCTGCCATTGAAGGGCTGGGCAAGTCCGATGCGGACGCTGTCGGCCCAAACAATGTTGTGAAACCACTGCTTGTAGAGTGCCGCCTGCCCGGTAAGCTTTATGAAATCGACACTCGAGCCGAGCTTGCTTGTACTGAAGTCGAGCTCAGCGGAACCCAGAACACCGCGATGCTCGTCCAAGGGATTGTCGCGTGTGTCGCGAGTCAGATTCGCCGAAAGTGTGGAGAGGCGCACATTCTGATCTGCCGGCAATACCAACTGCTCAATCAGCACATGGGTGAGATTAGTTTGGCTGAATCCATAACGCAGGAACAGCGTGTTCTTGTATTCCGCATTGAGTGCGCGCTGGATTTGAAATGTAGCCTGCTCCTGCTGCGACGAGAAGATCGGATTCTGTTCGTTCTTCTCGTAAGAGATCGAGGGCGTAGCCTTCCAGGGCGACCAGCGAAACAGGGGATTGATGTAGAAAACAGCGATGCGCTGATCGAGGCGCCCCGCGAAGCCGGTCAAGCTAAGCGTCTCACCTTTGCCGCGGATGTTGTTCCGGGTGTACTGGAACGTCCCGCGAGGCCCGTAAAAGGTCTTCTGGCTCGTGGTGAAACTTGAGGGCAGTCCGATCGGCGGAAGATTGGGCAGTGCCACGGTTCCGCTGGGAATGCTGCCTCCTCGGTTGATCACTTCAAATCCAAAGCCGTAAGTAATGCTGTTGCGCTGCGCCTCGTGCACCTTGATCAGGACGTCTTCCGAAGTCTGCGTCGTAATCTGGCGCTTTGGATCGACCTCGGCCCAATCGAAGACGCCGGTGTGGTCGTAGAGTTTGCTCCCCGCGGTCAGTAAGGCCGTCTCGGTGAGCGCGGACTCGGGCTTCAGTCCTGTAATGTCGCCGTCGATGAGCCGCTGCTGGGTATGTGTGCGGCCGAGAGTCAGCACATCGCCGGTAATCACCTTGGGTCCTTCGTAGATGTGGTACACCACGTTGATGTGGTGCGGATCTTCTTTTGAAACCTCTGACGCGGTTTCGCGGAAGCTCGAGGTCAGGTAACCAGCCTTGAGATAGTTGGAGACAATAGTCGCGCGGTCCGATGACACGTGGGTTGCCGAGTACGGCTGACCCGCGGCCACCTTAAGACCCCGCGGCGCATATAGGGAAGCCGGAAAAGTGTCCGCACCTTCCACTTTCAGCGAAGCGACTATGTCACGCGGCCCTTCCGTAACGGCAAAGGACACATCGATGTTCCCGCCCGAGTTCTTTACAGTGGGCGTCACCTGGGCGTCGCTGAAGCCTTCTGACGCGTACACGGCCTTGAGATTCTTCACGCTGGAACGGAGAAGCTCTTCACTGAACTTCCCGGAAGAGAACAGATGCTTCTCCTCGATGGCGATATGCGACGTCAGCTCCTCGGATTTGAGGTCCTTATTGCCTGTCAACGTCACTTCGTCAACCTTGTGCCTCTTCTCTCTGGCAATGTGATATTCGATCGTGTCGCCCCCGGGCGCGGCCTTGAAATTTGCATCCACCTTTACGTCGAAGAACCCTTTGGCCTGGAAGTACGAGGTCAGCGCCCGCCGGCCCTCCTGCACTGTCTCCGGGTCCGCGGGCACGCCCTGGTACATCGGCAGCAGCGATTTGCGCGTCCAGCTCCAGACGTGCGCACCTGTGATGGCAACGCGAACTTCCGCACCGGGCTTCACGTTCAGATGAATATCCGCGCGGTTGGTGTCTGCGTGATATTCCGCGCCTGTCAGCGACACCTCCGCGTGAAGCAGTCCCTTATTCTGCAACACGGTTTGCAGGTACTGGATCGCTCTCGTAAGCGTGGCATAGTGGTAAGTCTTGCCCGCCCGGATGGCTGATTCACGCGAGCGAGCGATCAGCGATTTGAGTTTCTGCTGAAGTTGCTGCTGTTGGTCGGGGGGCAGTCCCGCAATCTCAACTTCGCCAAATTTGGCGCGTCGGCCCAGCTTCGCGGGAAACTCGATGTTCGCTAACCCGTGTGCCGAATCCACTTTTACTTTTGAACGCACTTCCGCTTCGAAATAGCCTTCCTGTCGATAAAAGTTCAAAAGGCTCTTGCGGTCCTGCTCTACCTCGCCGGCGCTGTAGGCCATTTGCGCGGGATAGTTGGACACTTGGATGAGTCGCGAGTAGGCGAACCTTTCGGCGCCGGGAAATTCAAACACACCGAAATACACCGCCGGCTCCAGCACAAATAGGACCCGAACACCATTCGCCTCCGGATCAACCTGAACTCGGACAGCCTTGAATTTGCCTGAAGCTTTGATCGCTGCCGCTGTCTGGGTAACTTTGTCCTTGGAAAACGGTTCACCGGCTTTTTCCCGGAACAGGGAAGAGAATTGGGCATCGTCCAGTGCGGGTTGTCCAGCTACCCCGATCGTGGAGATATTTTGCCCTTCATACGAACTAAACATCTGCTCCGCGGACGCGGGCGTTCGAGGCAGGTCGTCTAATGTTTGTGCGTTTTGAGCCCGAATTGGAAGAACAGCGATGACGCATACGACTGCAGTCAGCAACCTGGCACACCGGTATTTGGGGAATAATCGATTCGATTGCATCGCTGGAGTAGTCAAAATCGCTTGGAATCCCTCTTCCAATCAGATGCCTGGAGATTGATGTAGGTTGACCCGCTTGATTCATCACGGAATTGCACTTGATCAACATTCTGATCACAATCCATCGCGGATTGATGGAGTTTGGTTCTCAACCTTCCATGAAAATACGGGCACCATCGGTGTAGGTGTGAACGGCAACGCTCCAGCATCCGTTGGGAATCACGATCCACTGCTCGCGACTCCATCGAACGCTTGTCGCAATTGCGCCTCTTCGCCTTAGTTCCCGCCACGCATCTAAGTCCCTATCCACCCGGCAAACGTTTTTGCCGGATGGTGAAGGCATGGTCCCGGCGCCACACTTTTTGTGCCACTTTTCTCGGCGAATAGGGTTTCCACCTCATCTGAGGTTTTACGCTTGCGTTGCAGTTCCTTTGATTGTGTGACGTAGAAATTTGATATCCGAAACACCTGGCCTTATCCGCTTGGCTGATTGGTCTTGCCCGGCATGGTCCTGGCAACCTCTCAAGCGGGTCAATGAAAGGAACGTTATGATTCGAGGCTCCGTCTCATCCCTGAAGAAAGTCTTCTTGGCAACCGCCTCGGCAGCTTGCCTGGTGCTCGTCTCGACCCCGTCCCGCGCGCAGGATGATCCGCCGCCTCAGGCCGGACGGCTTTCTATCGTCAACGGCACTGTCTCCATTCAACCCGCCGGCACCAACGACTGGGGCCAGGCATACCTCAATTACCCCGTCGGACCCGGCGACCGCATCTTCACTGATTCCGACGGCCGGGCCGAGATCCAGGTGGGCCGCAGCTACGTCCGCATCGGTCCCAACTCTGATGTCACCTTCGTAGATGTAGCGGAAAGCGGCATTACTTTCGGAGTCGCCCAGGGCGCGATGCATATCCGCACCCGAGGCCTGTGGAACGGCCAATCGCTCTACGTTCAAACGCCCAGCGGCAGCACTACCGTCACCGGGCCTGCAGACTTTCGCGTGGACGTTTACCCCAACGAACAGGCTGCCATCTTTACCAACTACTCTGGCGACGTGTACATCTCCGGGGCCAATGACTTTGGCATGGACACCGGCCCGGGCCAAGCCCTCGAACTGGTGGGCACCAACCCCGTGTATCCGCAGTGGCTACAGCCTGCCGAAGGCGACGATCTCGATCGATGGAGCGAAAGACGCGACCAGCAGATTGCGCAGGTCACTTCCTACCGTTACGTCAGTCAGGAACTTCCCGGTGCCGAGGATCTGGACGCTTACGGCCAATGGACGCCCGGTACCGATTACGGCGACATGTGGTTCCCCGACGTTCCTCCCGGCTGGTCTCCGTACCACAACGGACACTGGGTGAATCACGCGCCATGGGGCTGGGTCTGGGTCGAGGATGAGCCGTGGGGCTACGCGCCCTTCCACTTCGGCCGCTGGGTTACATACCGTGGACGTTGGGGATGGATTCCCGGTCCCCGCGCCGAGCGTCCTGTCTGGTCGCCCGCCCTGGTCGTTTTCGCTGGCGGCATTCAGAGCGGAGGGGGCGGCGTTTCGGCCTGGTTCCCGCTTGGTCCCGGCGAGCCGTATCGTCCGTGGTATCCGTGCAGCCCTCGCTATGTTGACCGGGTCAATATTTCCAATATTCAGGAAAGCCGTCAGGTGCATGTAGAGAAAACCTACGTGAACATCGTCAACGTGACCAATGTTACGAACGTGACCAACATTACCTACGTGAACCGAGCCGTGGGCGTGACCGCGATGCGACAGCAGGACTTCGCAGCCGGGCGTCCAGCCGCGCAGGCCGCCGTACACGTCGATCAGCAACAGATGGCCCGCGTACAGGTTCTTGCCCGGCCGGAGGCAGTTCCCACACATGAGGCCACCATCAGCCGCCCGACCGCGCATCCTGTACCGGTTGCGGCGGCGCGCCCAGTCCTGATTAACGCCAAGGGACTGGCGGTCGCGGCGCAGCCTAAGGCCATGCCTGCCCCGCCGCCGGTTAAGGCCGCGCCGGCGCAACCGCCCCTTCCCAACCGCACGGTTGTGGCTCCCCCGCCCAACGTAAAAATGACCCAGGCCGCCCGGCAGGCGATGGAGTCCGCTCCGGCTCCCCGTCCCGCACAGCAGCAAATCCCCAATCGTCCCGAGCAGCCACCCACACCAAACCGGCCACCGGTGAACGCTCCCGCGCCTATTCAGCATCCCGCGCCTGTACCCCCGGCCGAGCCGAAACCAGCCACTATTCCCGCCCCGGCCGCCAGGCCTCCGGCTCCGCCTGAGCCGCAACCGCCCGTCCGGCCCGTGGAGCGACCGGTGCCCATCCCTCAGCCCCCACCTCCGCCGCGCCCAGCCGAAAGGCCGGCACCTGCGCCCCAACCTCCACCTCCGCCGCGCCCGGCCGAAAGACCTGCACCTACGCCCCAGCCTCCACCCCCACCAAGGCCCGAACCCCGGCCCGAAACCCCACCTCCACCCCGGCCCGCTCCGCCGCCAC
>JANXQR010000499.1 GCA_025353435.1 Acidobacteriota bacterium
CGCCGGACGACCGCCGAAATGTGGTCAGAGATTGAATGTCGCTCGTGATGTCGAGCATATGCACCTCGAATTGACGCACCTTATTAGGTGCTACCAGAATATCTCTCTTTCGATGTCGGCGCCAGCTGGCACCGTTCTATCGCTTTTTCGTTTGCCACTCGGCGTAAGAGATGCGGGGGATGCTCATGAAGGCGTCGCGGGTGCGGACGTAGTTGCCAAGGCCGTTCATGCGGCCGATGGAGTGCAGTTCGTCGGCCTTGATGTAGGGGCCTTCGGCGTCTACGAACTGGTCTTCAACGTAGAAGGAGACGACGCGGCCGAGGATGATGCGGGAGCGTCCGATTTCTAAAGTTGTGTGCTCGACGCACTCCATGGCAGCGTGGGCCTGGGCGAGGCGGGGCGGCTTGACCTTGAGGGAGGGTGTGGTGGTGAATCCGGCCAGCTCGACTTCGCTCATTTCCGGCGGGAAGTCGGTGGCGCAGATGTTCATTTTTTCGGCGATGTCCTCAGTGACGATGTTGACGACGAATTCGCCAGTGCGGCGGATGTTGCGGGCCGTGTCCTTGGGAACAGCAGGCTGGCCGGGGCGGTTGGTGACGCCAATGGCCACGATTGGTGGGTCTGTGCAGAGGTAGTTGTAGGCGCTGAAGGGGGCGGCGTTGAGGTGGCCGTTTTCATCCATGCTGGTGATGAGGGCGATGGGGCGCGGCGCAACCAGGCCGACGAGGAGCTTGTAATTATGGCTGGTGGGGATTTGTTCGACATCGAAGTACATGGGTGAAGTGCTCCTGTGAGTTGAATTCAGTGTATGCGGTTAGGACGAAATTGTGAGGTGAGTTGGGTATTATCCCACGTCCCAGAAGCGGGATCCTTCGACTACGCTCAGGACAGGCTATGGGGCACCTCTGATCGTGATGCGGGAAAGGGAAAAAGCAACAATTGGATTGGCCGCGTGGTCTCCCGCCCTAGCGCGAGCTAGGACGGGGCACCCAGGTTCGTGATGGGAAAAGATAAGG
>JANXQR010000520.1 GCA_025353435.1 Acidobacteriota bacterium
TAAATCCCGGCTCACGCCGCATAATGCGCCCCGTTGGCGCATCGCGATGCACCAGGACCGCCACGACATTCCGCCCCGCCTTCAGCGAACTGCCGATATCCCTACTGTCGTACTCCGGCCGCTGATTCTGATAGCGGCTCGGCCCGCGGCCAATGTAGGTGCCGTTCACATAAAGCCGATATCGCGTGAATGCAAACAGATGTATCTTCGCTGCCGACGGCGCTTCGGCCAACGCAAACCCCTTCGCAAACACGCAGTGCAGATCCGGCGTATCCCCCTTGACCGCACCATCTCCCGATGATGCAATTCCATCCGCCACGCCGCCAGATTGAATCGCCACAGCATTCGCCGCCGCCGCCCAAATCAGTTGCGCGGAAGCCAACGCACTCGCCTTCCGGCCCGACTCGATAGTCTCCGCAAACACTGCGCTCGGAACCACAAACGGCGCAGCAGCAGCCGCAGCACCTTGAACCAGAAACTCTCTTCGCTTCAGGAATATTCCGTCCATCGCCATGGCCGTCAGTCTATATCCAGACATCCACATAACGATCGACGCGTCCATTTCGCGCCGCCGCACGCGTGCTCTAAACTTCATCTAGGAGGCTTCCCTCAACCATGATTCGCAGTTACCAGGGCCGGCTGCCCCGTATCCCCGCCACCTGCTACGTCGACCAGTCCGCCCAGGTCTCCGGCGACGTCGAACTCGGCGAGCACTCCTCCGTCTGGATGAACGCCGTCCTCCGCGGCGACGTCAACTCCATCCGCGTCGGCGCCAACTCCAACGTGCAGGACTGCGCCGTCCTCCACGGCCAGCGCAATCTCTATTCCGTCACCGTCGGCGACTGGGTCACCATCGGCCACAACGCCACCGTCCACGGCTGCATCGTCGAAGACGCCTGCCTCATCGGCATGGGCGTCACCATCCTCAACAACTGCCGCATCGGCGAGGGAAGCATCATCGCCGCCGGCGCCGTGCTCCCCGAGCACACTGTGGTTCCGCCGCGCACCCTCTGGGCAGGCGTCCCCGGCAAACTCCGCCGCGAGCTCACCGACGCCGACCGCAAGCTCATCCTCGAATACGCCCAAAACTACCTTGACTACACCGCAATTTACCTCGCCGAAATGTCCGCCCCGGCCAACCCAGTCAAATAGCCACCGCTCCCCCTGCGCCGACAACCGCTCCACTGCCTGACAATAGAGTGATGCATACTTCATCCAAATTCCCGCCAGGCAAATCCGCGCTGCTGTGGTCGGGAATCCTGGCCTGCGCCATCGTATCGATTCTGGCCACCCCCGCCCGCGCGCAGGAAAGCAGCAAGCAGGAAAGCGGCAAGCCCCAAAATATCAATCAGGCCACCAACCCGCTGCCCGATGTGCCCAAGCCTCTCGTCGTCGATCCCAAAGACGCCGCCACCCTGCGCAACTCCCCGCGTAATATTCTCAAGGATCAGGCCGCCATTTGGACCAGCCCCTTTCGCCTGCGCGCTTCAAACATTGCAGGCCCCGCCGTGCTTGTGCTCGCCACCACCGTCGCCATCACCACCGACCACCAGGCAATGTCACCTTCGCACTTTAGAGACGCCGCCCTCAATCGCCACGCTGAAACCGCATCCAACGGCCTCGTCGGCGCGTTGATTGCGCTTCCTCCAGCCATCTACGGAATGGGCCGTCTGCGCCACAGTCCACAGGCGGAAGAGACCGGCATCCTCGGCAGCGAAGCCATGATCGACGGCATCGCCGTCAACGAAGTAATCAAGCTGGTCGCACGCCGCGAGCGCCCCAACGTCGACAGCGCTAAAGGAAAATTCTTCCAGACCAGCGTTGGCAGCGACTCCTCGTTCCCGTCCAATCACTGTGTCTTCGCCTGGTCATCGGCCGCCGTCATCGCGTCGGAATACCCCGACTGGCGCACGCAACTCGCCGTCTACGGCATGGCCTCCGGCGTCAGCGTCTCACGCATCGTGGCCCGCCAGCACTTCCCTTCCGACGTGCTCGTCAGCAGCGCCGTCGGCTGGATGATCGGCCGCTACGTCTTCCACCGCCACCAGCGCTCCCACGAGCGAAACTTCTTCTAAACAGAGTCGCGGCCGTCACTTCTTCAAGAAGCCCTGCAACTCCAGCCACTCAGCGAACCGGTCGATCCAATGATCCGTCGGAATATTCTGCGCATGCATCCCAAACCCGTGCCCGCCCTTCGCGTACATGTGGAGTTCGGCCGACTTTTTCGCCCCCGTCCACTTCACGTAAGTCGCAATGCTGGCCGGCGCAAGTCCCAGCCCGTCATCGGTGGCAGCCGCAATAAACATCGGAGGCGCATCCGCCGGCACAACAGTGTCCTGCGGCGCACCGCCCCCATAAATCGGCGCCACAAACGCCGGCCGGCTTTCCGGCGTGTAATGAAACGCAACTGCCGAGGTGACCGATCCGCCTGCTGAAAATCCAATAATCCCCACGCGGTCCGCCGAAACACCATATTCGGCCGCATGCTGCCGCACATACGCCACCGCCGCCAGCCCATCCGCCGCAGCCAGCGGCACTTCCGACTTCATCATCTCGCCGAATTTCTGCTTGTCCGCGAACAGCGGTCCGAACTCCGCGGTCGCATCGTCACCCGTATGCGCCAGCCGGTACTTCAACACAAACGCCGTCATCCCCCGCGCGGCAAGGTACTTCGCCACATCCGTGCCCTCGCTCGTAATCGAGAGCGCCATAAATCCGCCCCCCGGGCAAATCACAATTGCGCTTCCATTGCCTGAACCCGCGGCAGCCTTGAACACCGTCAGCGTCGGCTTGGTCACGTTGGACACAACGTCGGTATTCCATGTCTTCGAGAAGTACGCCTTCTCCGGATAGTCAGCAGGCGGTGAGCCAGGCGCCGCCCCCGGGTAGAGAGGAATCACATCCTGCGCGGCCGCAATCGTCACCAAAAACGCCATTACACAAAGGGCTCGAAGAACAAATC
>JANXQR010000621.1 GCA_025353435.1 Acidobacteriota bacterium
CGACTCTCGGTCTTCAACCGGGATCGGATCCCCCTTGCGAACTTCGGGCGCAGAGTCCCGCGCATGGTGCGGAAAGATCAAAATCGTCACCGCCAAAGCCACTACAATCCCCAGCACCACCTGGATCACCCGATCAAGTGCGACAGTCTTTGGAGAACCCGACTGCACAAGCATGACGATGGTGACGGTAACGCCCGCAAGCCGCGAACTGTTGCGGAAACCAATCAGGCCGCATACCGTTACCGCCAGAAATACTGCCGCAATGTAGTTCCACGGAACCTGTCCAATCAGCGAGAACGAAAACCCGAAGGCCGCTCCAATAATCGTGCCAAGTATGCGGTCACGTGAAGCCTTGATCGTCGCACCCACATTCGACTGCAGCACGATGATCGCGCTGATCGCACCCCAGTACCCGTCGTGCAGGCCAAGGCGCATCGCGAGCCACCAGCAAATTGATGCCGCAAGAGCGGTCCGGCCGGCATGAATCAGCAGCCATTTCAGGTCCCAGCCCCGCAAGAGCGAGAATCCGCCGGACACTTCTGGAAACAATCTCGCGAATCGCTTGTGGATCGGTGACTTGCCGGGTCTAAGCTCCATTCACACCATCTTCAGCTTTCTCGGGTCTTATTCCAAGCATGTCGCAACCGTGCGGTCGGGCACCGTGATCGCTCTCACGGCTTGTTCTGGCCCGACGTCAACTCCAAGCTCTTCCCCAACCATAACTATGGTCGCCCTCGAACCATGTAGCATGAATCCAGGACACATTTATGCTTCGTGTTGGATATCCGGCCAGACTCGATGCAGCCTTCCTTCGTGTCATGCCTTCTGAAATCGAGCTGATTCCGTTAGCCGATGATTTGGCCCATCACATCGAAATCGATGTCTGGATTCCTGATCCTTTCTCAACTCGCGCGCTGCGCCTGTGGCCGCACCTCCGCGGCGTTCGCCTCGTGCTGTCGATGATGGCGGGAACAGAATGGATCCCTGGCACTGTGGGTCCACATGTCACCATCTGCAATGGGCACGGCGCCCACAATATTTCCACGGCCGAGTGGACCATCTCCGCGATCCTGGCCATGCTCAAACACTTCCCGCTCTTCCTCAATATTCAGAGCTCGGGCAATTGGCGCCGCCGCAAAGAAGCCACGGCGGAATACGAGGCTCTCAGCGGCGACCTTCGCCCCCTGCACCCGCCTGTAATGCTTGAAGAACTCACCGGCAAGACTGTCCTCATCGTCGGCTATGGCGCCATCGGCAAGGAGATCGAGCGCATGCTCGAGCCATTCCATACTGAAGTATTGCGCGTGGCCCGCAGTGCGCGCAGCGAACCAGTAGTGCAACCGGTCAGCGAACTCGACACCCTTCTACCCGTTGCCGATATCGTTGTCTTGATTCTTCCGCTCACCGACGAATCACGCGGCTTGATTGGCGCGCATCAGTTTGACCGGATGCGCCAGGGAGCGCTCTTGATCAATGCAGCGCGAGGTCCCATCGTCCAAACGGACGCACTCGTCGACGCGCTTAACTCCGGAAAGATTCGTGCCGCCATCGACGTCACCGATCCCGAACCGGTGCCGGAAGACCACCCACTCTGGCGCTGCCCGAACTTGCTCATCACGCCCCACATAGCCGCCTCCAGCCCGGAATTCGCCGCGCGTTCCCTTCGGGTCGCTTCCGATGAATTGCGTCGCTACATGAATGGCGAGCCTCTGCATAATGCGGTGCAACTCGCAGTCTAGGCCGTCACCGGCGCACGCCGCCAATCGCGCAAACCCAATACCGCAAGGCCTATCAGCAACGCATACAACACCGTTGTCAACCACATCTTCTGGATCAAATACTCGAATACATAGAAGCTGTCGACCACAATCCACAGCCACCAGTTGGCTATATGCTTGCGTGCGTCCCACCAACTGGCCACCAGACTGAAACTTGCCAGCGCGGCATCTAGGTACGGCAGAGACGCATGAAGTCGCACCGCAATGAGCGCCAGAACAAATGTGCCTGCCACTCCAGCAGTAAGGGCGAGCGCCGCATTTCGAATCGAAAGGGGCACGACGCGAACTGTCCCCTCCTGGCGCACACCGCTCGACCAGTTCCACCATCCATATAGAGTAAATACGATAAAAAAGATCTGAAGCAAGGCATCCGAGAGCAAGCGCGCCCGATAGAACACCACAAGATAGAGCACATCGGCGGCCAGCGTAACAGGCCAACACAGTAGCTTGCGCCGCGTCGTAAGCCAGATGCCCACCAGCGTGGTGCTCCAACCCGCCACCTCCACCCAGTTCGAAGCAAGGTAGCGCCACAGCCAGGTCCCGATCATCCCTGCCTTCCCCCCGTGCTCTCCGCACGTGCCTCAGCCCACACTCGCAGCGCATCCAATAGCGATGCTCCCACGCCCCGCCACCATCGCGCATGCAACACAAGATATCCTTCACATGCGAACCACGCCTTCGCTTCAGAATGAAGCACACTCAAGAAATAGTCGGTCTCTGAGAGCGCAAACTCGGCGTGACACAGCGCGAGCATTGGCGCCAACGCCATTGCCTCACTGTCACTCAGCCGTCGCACAGATTCATAGCCTTCGAGCAGCGCCCAAAGGTGATCTAAATGCACCGGTACATTCTGGGTATGCGTGGGATCGTTTACCAGCGCAAGCCACTCCACGATGCTGCGCTCGATAGCGTGCGCGATATCGTGCACCGCATTCGTTCGATCGCACAATCCGAAATCGATCACCGCCATCACCTTGGCGTTCCGCCCCACGTCGCTCCAGAAAAGATTTGAGGGATGCAAATCGTTGTG
>JANXQR010000654.1 GCA_025353435.1 Acidobacteriota bacterium
CGGAGTGCGGCCGAATTCGGCAGAGTACGTCGAACTGAGCACCCTGAACTCTTCGAGAGCATCGACAGACACCAATCCTTGCGTGGTCCCGAGGGCGCTCGATGCCGCCACCGATCCGCCGACCGCGGCGCCCGCCACTCCGTATCCGTTTCCTGCTCCCACATTGGCCGACACCCCGTCGACGCTGTAGCTGTTCGATTCGGTCCGTTGACCATTGACGCTGAAATCGCCGCTCGCGCCGATCGCACCCGCGCCGCTCCCGACTTGTGGAGATGCCGTCGAGATGCCCGGAGTCATCGAGATGAGGTCTTGAAAACTGCGCCCATTCAGAGGCATGTTTTCGACAAATTTCCTGTCGATGACTGTGCTGACCGATGCATCGGTTGTGTTGATCGGGGCCGATGCCGAATCAACAGTGACGCTCTCCGATGTTGCCCCAACGGGCAGGGTGAAATTGAGAGCCAGCGCGCTCTGGACATTCAGGACGACATCCGCTTTGATGACCGTTTTGAATCCCGGTTTTGAAACCTGTACGTGGTAGTGGCCCGGTGGCAGAATCGGGACGAGGTACATGCCCAAATTGTTGGTCGCAGCCGAATAGACAATCCCCGTCGCGTCGTTGGCAATCTCGACTTCCGCGTCCACAATAAAGTTGCCGGAACGATCCGTTACTCCGCCGCTGATGGTCGCATTGGTCGATTGAGCGAGGGCAATGGAAAAACAGAGGAACCATACAAGGAAGAGGAAACCATATTTCATGCGGCGCTCCGAAGACCGAGAATGAATCGGGTTCACTCTGTCTACCGCTGAGCTTGGCAATGTGTACCAAATATTCTTTAGATGATCAGGGGTGGTTCGGGTGAACTTGCAGATAGGCCCGCAGAAGCTGTTTGCCCGTCGGCTTGCTGCTTCCGCCCGGCGGTTCGACAGTGACGAAGACCATATCCAGACGAGCCAGGCTCTTGGCGTCGTTGCATCGCAATACCCAGCGCTTGTGAGTATCGTCCTGATAAAACAGGCCAAGGCTGACTGGAGTGGTGCGATCGCTACCGCTTCCCCAAACCTGGAACGACACGTCTTGATTGCGCCCCGCCTGGCTGTCGAGATCGAAACCGTAAAAGACAAGAGAACGGTCTCTGGTATAAAAGATGCGCCCGAACTGCTTGGCGGTTTGGCCGTTCTCATTGGTGTCGAAGATATCGGCGATGTAGAGGTTGCGTGCCCCGATCAGATCGCGGATATCGCGGTCGTGGGCGAGGAAGTCTTTGTCGAGGGCGAGCATCCGGTCCTTTTCGCTCAGAGCCGTGTCCCTCTCTTCGAGGCTCGCCTTGAGTTCCCGGACCTCCGTCTCGAGTGCGGCAGTCCTGGCGGATTGCTGGCCAGTGTCGGTACCGGTCGTTGCCCACTTGTTGCGCATGGAGTCCAATTCCGTTTGCGCCGCACCGAGTTGCTGTTTCAACAAGTTCCTCTCGTCACCCATTTGCTTGTGGGCTGCTTGTTCAGCGTCAAGCCGTTTCTCGATTCCGGCCATGGCAAGACTCACTCGCTTAAGCCGACCATCCGCGGCCATGACCTGCTGCTCAAGGGAGGCGACTTGTTCCTGCGATTGCTTCAATGCCTGCTGACCAGCGGGCGAACCGCCCGTGGCCTGGACAGCTCGAGGCTGCGCAGGAGATTGAGTCGCTTTCATATCCGGCCGGCTCTTCATCCGTGCGAGTTCCACGCCGAACACACATGCCAGGACCAGACCGCACGCCGCAATCAAGGCTGCTGGCAAGCGCCAACCGGATCTCCGCTGGCGGGGCGCCTCCGCCCGCGCAGGCAAGGAGTCAAGTTTGCTCATCAGCTGCCGATCGGCGGCTTCCAATGTCCTGGCAGACTCACGGGGCGCATTGCCGCGTTCAGAAGCCGCTACCGCAGCCATGGCCGGAATCACGTCGGAGTTGATTTGCTGATATTGAAGGAAGTTTTCATGGCAGGAGTCGCAATAGGCCATGTGAATCTGCAGCAGGGCCCATTCTTCCTCCGAGACTTCGCCCGAGTAGTAGAGGGCAGAAAGAGCAACAAACTCGTCATGGAATTGAGGATTCAAAGGGGCAGCCGCGCTCGGGAGCATTTTCGTACCAATTCTCTCACTCAGGCGTCTTTTTGGGGGAAAAGGTTGGAGCGAAGCCGCTCGAGACCGCGATAGTAGTGGTGCCGCACGTTTCCGAGCGTCTGTTTCGTCTCTTCCGCAATTTCGCCCAGACTGTACCCCTCAAAGAAATGGAGTTCCAGGGTCTCCCGCTGTTCTTCAGAGAGCTGCTCGCGCAGACGATTCAGCAGACTTCGGGCAGAAATTTGGTCAACGAAGAGAGGCTGGAGTACCCCACTGACCTGTTCTTCATTCAGCTCCTGAGTATTGTAGTGCTGCCGGTGCGCCAGGTATTGCCTGCGGTTCATCGCCCGGTGGTAAGCGATCTGAATGATCCAGGAGGACGCCGTCCCCTTGCTCGCGTCAAAGAGCTTTGCTTTCTGGAACAGCAAGAGGAAGACTTCCTGACATAGGTCTTCCGCTTCAGAATTGTCTCTAAGGATTCGCCGCGCGACGTTTACCACCACGGAGCGGTATCGACGAAATAGAACGGCCAGAGCTTCCTTGGATTCGCGACCGACTTCCCTCAAAAGGTTCTCATCGGATACTTCACCACTGGGTGCCGATGTGGTCTCCTCATTGCTTTGAGTAGAGGTTTTTGCCAGAGCGAGCCGCGTCTCGGAATCCGGGAAGTAGACGGCCTCTGAGGACATTGGTCCCTCTCGTGGTTCCGAAGGATGACGCGGGTATGGGCATCCGGCCAGCAGGACAATATGCAACTATAGTTGCCAAATAGAGTATACGCAACTAAAGTTGCTATATCAATCGAGATCATAGAAGCACGATTGGTCTGTGCCTAAGCCGATCGGAGCTGGCAAAACGCGAAGGTCTGGCACCCCGCGCGAGGTCTTCGGAGCGGCGATCACTCGCCTCCGCATTCAGAAGAACGTCTCGCAATTGACCCAGTTCCGCTCCGCGCTCGC
>JANXQR010000502.1 GCA_025353435.1 Acidobacteriota bacterium
CCCTGCTCGAGCGTTTCCGGGTAGTGGGTGCGGATTTCGGAGCCGATGCGGTCTTTGAGGGGCGTGATGATTTTGCCGCGCGCCGTGTAGTCCTCGGGATTGGCGCTGAAGACGAGGGCCAGGTCGAGCTCGAGACGGACCGGGTAGCCCTTAATTTGGACGTCGCCCTCCTGCATGATGTTGAAGAGGGCGACCTGGATTTTGCCGGCGAGGTCGGGGAGCTCGTTAATGGCGAAGATGCCGCGGTTAGCGCGCGGGAGAAGGCCGAAGTGCATGGTGAGCTCGCTCGAAAGGTCCTGCGATCCGCGAGCGGCTTTGATGGGGTCGAGGTCGCCGATAAGGTCGGCCACAGTGACGTCAGGTGTGGCGAGCTTTTCAACGTAGCGATCGGCACGCGTGACGTAGGCGATGGACGTTGTGTCTCCACGCTCGGCGATAAGGTCACGGCAGCGTTTGCAAATTGGGTCGTAGGGGTTGTCGCGGATTTCGCAGCCGGCGATGTAAGGAAGGCGCTCGTCGAGCAGGCCAGTGAGGGCGCGAAGAATGCGGCTCTTGGCCTGGCCGCGAAGGCCAAGCAGGATGAAGTTTTGTTTGGAGAGGACGGCATTAACGATCTGGGGGACGACTGTGTCCTCGTAGCCGACGATTCCTGGGAAGATGGGCTGGCCGGCCTGCAGGAGAGTGATGAGATTGCCGCGCATCTCATCCTTTACGGTCCGGGTCTTGAGCAGCGATTCCGGGAAGAGATGGCTGGTGCGCAGTTCCCCCAGAGTTTGGGGAAGCGGGTGAGCTGCAGGCATTTGGGCCTCCTCCGGGCCAGCGATCAGCCGACTGCCGGTCCGTTCAGTTTAGACGTCTCACGGGCAGGTTGGGACGATTTGGATAGAGCGGCTCACGTGGGATCAAACTTTCGCTTGATTCTGCAGCACCAGGCGAAGTGGGGAAAAGGAAGCCGCAGTGTTGGCAGTATGCGCCTGTCGGCCGGAGATCGCAAAAGACGGAAGTGAGATTTGCGAAGATTTAATTTGGGTAGGGATCGCCAGCGCGTGCAATGCGAATCTGATGGTCAGTGAACTGGGCGTGGCCGCCGGGGAGTTCGACCTTGGGCATGTGGCAGGTGGTGCAATTTTTCGTGGCTACGGAGCAGGTCTTGATGGCGGCTGCTGACGCTCCTGCTCCTTTTGGAGCGGCATGGCAGGCGAGGCACTTGGAGTCGTAGTAGGACTGGTCATGATTGACCTGCTGATGGGGGTCGTGGCAAGCAAGGCAGCTGATGCGCTTGTCGTTTCCGATGAAGCACTTGCTGTTGCCGAGGCGATAGGGCTGGAAGCG
This sequence comes from Acidobacteriota bacterium, assembly GCA_025353435.1. Classification (GTDB taxonomy): domain Bacteria; phylum Acidobacteriota; class Terriglobia; order Terriglobales; family Acidobacteriaceae; genus Telmatobacter. The sequence goes on from JANXQR010000502.1 coordinate 1,333, forward strand.
GACGAACGCGGGGCCGTGCCAGTGATTGCGAACTACCGTGTCCCAGGTGCGGTGACATTGGCCGCAGAAGTTGGAGACTTCTTCGGCGTCCATGCGACGAAGCGATTTTGGAAGGGTGGTGAAATTGTCGTGAGCGGCGTCGGTCATGTGCTGCCGGGCACCATCGTGGCAGCGCGCGCAATCCAGGCCGGGAGTGAGCTTTTCGAGCGTCATTTTCTCGCCAGGAACGATACCGGTGGCGTGGCAGTTGAAGCAGCTGCGACTCTCCCAAACGGAAAGCTCGCGGCCCATGGCTTCAGTCAGGTTCTTTGGTGTCACTTTCTGGTCGCCGGGGGTGATGGACAGGGTGTTGTCACGGGGGAAGTAGCTCACCAGGCTTTCGTAGAGGTGGCCGTCTTTCTCGAACACCCAGGTTTGCGAGTGTTGGCCGAAGATCCAGCGGATGGGCAAAGTCATGGAGCCGGTGCCATCGGAGACGGTGTAAGTGCTTTGGCCGTTTTTCGTCTGCACGCTGTAGGAGTAGCTGCCAATCTGAGTGGTGAGGGTGGGATGGGCCACCAACTGCGGATTGGCGCCCTGTGCTTCCATGGCGTGGCGCATGGGGGCAGTTGCGTAATGTGCAGCGGCGCCGGCGTGGCAAGTTGCGCAGGTTGTCGGCGCGGCCGTTGCCTTGGTGGCCTGTGCGAGCGAGAGATTCATCAAACCCGCGAAGAGCAGCGAGATTGAGACACTGAGGCGAGCGGCGACGAGACGTCCCCGCGAGTTATTTCGGAAGGGAGAGGCAGAGCACGCGCTCACGATAGGCGTCCTCCCTTCTTCCGCTGCGGGAATAGATGGAAACCAGGCCCAGATGCGCTTCGAGGTTATTGGGATCGCGCTGGAGGACCTGATTCAAGAGCTCCGTTCCGCGTTTGACGTCGCCGGTTTCAGCGAGCGTGCGGCCGAGGGCCAGCTGCGCCAATTCCATGTCGGGCGAGACGGTATAAGCATGCTCGGCTTCCGGCTGCGCCTCGGTGTATCGGCCGGCAATCACCAGCGTGAAGGCCAGCATGGCATGAGCTGTCTCGTTGGTTGGGACCAGAATCGTCTCGGTGCGGAACTCGTCTATAGAAAGGGTTGGATCGTGCGGGAAGAGCAGGAAGCCATAGAAAAGATGAAGGTTAGGCGCTGTAGGGTAGTGAGCGAAGAGCTGACGGAAGAGTTCATCGCCGCGTTCGCTTTCGTCAGCCAGAATGGCGTATCCAGCTTCACCTGCCGCCTGATAGACCTCGCGATCGGTGGCTGGAGCGTCTTTCGGAAAAGTGGTGACTCGGAGTCCGGCCAATCCCACGCCGAGTAGCAGGTCCGGGGCGTCTACCTTCTGTGTGGCGAAGAATTTGTACTGGTCGAGGGCGTCCTGGAAGCGTCCTGCGTGCGCCAGCAGTTGGGCAAGGTGAAAGCGAATGATCTGCGCGTTGCGAGGTTCGTTGGCAGCACCGTGGGCGACAGCCTCCTCCAGATCTCGAAGCGAATCGCCGTAGGCGGAGGTTTCGAATTCACAGAGACCGCGTAGTGCCATGGCCGGAACGGCGGTGGGCTGAAGCTGAAGCAGGTGGTTGAATGCCTCGATAGCCTGCGGGAATTGATTGCCCTCGTACTGCAGCATGCCGAGATAGAACCATCCCTCGGCCCAGTCGGGTTTGAGCTGCTCGGCTTTTCCATAAAGTTCGACTGCGAGGGGGATGTTTCCCTGATCGCGGGCGGCAGCGGCACGGCCGGCAAGGTCGTCGAAGGATGAAGCGGATTCCTGGGCGTGGGCTTGCACGGGACTGGAACAGAGGAGTGCGCTCAGCAGAAGTGGGGGCATGCAAACCGCCGCCAGCCTCGAAGCAACTGACACCTGGATCTGCCTCATTTGGAGCAAGATGCGCTTTGTGATTGCGGTCGAAATGGGCGCAACAAACATCGCCGGCTGGATTCCTGAGAAGAATTCGCTTCCGGCGCGCCCAAATCCGCACCTCGGATTGATAGTAGCAGGCTGCGAATTCTGACGGTTGGAATCGGGACGGAGCGCTGACCGAATTTCATGGCGATCCAACCGAGTGAGATTATTGCGACTCGGAAACCAATATCTCGAGATCACGTCCCTGGAAAAGACCCGACTCGATCACTCCGCAAATGCCTTTGATTGACGCTTCGAGATGGGGTTCAATCTGATCGAACCGGGCGTCGATGATCAGGTTGCCGCTCTCGGTGATGACGGGGCCGTCTTTCCCCTTCCCCAAGCGGAGTTCCAGGTTGGTGGCGCCAAGTTTATGGAGTTTATCCGAGACGTGGCTGATTGCCGAGGGGACGACTTCAATCGGGATGGGGAAGCGCTCACCGAGCCGGGTGACCAACTTGGACTTGTCAACCAGGATGTAGCTCTTGGGAGAACTGTCGATGATGAGCTTTTCCTTGAACATGGCGCCGCCGCGGCCTTTGATCAGGTTGTGCCCGGGGTCCACTTCGTCCGCTCCATCGAACGCCCAGGACGGGCGTGCATCGACGAGGGAGAGGGTAGGAATACCAAGAGCTGCACATGCAAACGACACCTCTTGCGAGGTGGGAATGGCGGTGCAGGAGATCTGACGTTTTTTCAGAGTGGCCGCGATGGCCTGGATCGCGATAAACGACGTGGAGCCGGAGCCGAATCCGATCACATCGCCGTCATTGACTTTGCTGGCGAGCAGCTCGCCGACGCGCTGTTTTGCCTCAAGATTCTCTATTGGCTGAGACCATCGGAGTTGCGCGACGATGCTGTTCTCCCATTGCATATTGCGGTCCCGCTTCCTTCGATTGCCGATTCCGAAATTGGTACTTGTCAGCTCAAAAATTGTAAATGATGGGTGTCTCGCAATGTTGCCTGCCTTGCGACTACGCAGAGTGATAGAGACACGAAAGTCTTCTTGAATTCCACGTCCGGCAGATGCTCGTCTATTTGAGCTGCAAGCGGCCCAGGAGCTCGTGGAGTCAAATTGTTCGGGACCTAGACGCTGAAGTCTATGGACAATCGTCATTACCAGATGGCAAACTTTTCCGACATCGGAACCTTGCGTGTGACAAGCGTGAACTAGCTTCAGCTTTCGCACGCCAAGTGTCCAGTGTGCCGATGTTTACCTGAGGTAGCTTCCCTTGGCAGCGAAATTCTCCAAGCCGAACAACGAACGGCGGCCTGTGCAGCGTAAGTCCGGTGGATTGCGCGTAGCGATGCTCATCGTGCTTGGAGGGCTGCTGACGATGGGCGCAACGGGATGCCGGACGCGCGAAACGAGCGCGAAAGCCTCGCGACAGATTGACTTCAACCAGGATGTGCAACCGATCCTGGCGAGCCGCTGCTTCGCCTGCCATGGTCCTGACCCGGAGATGCGCAAGGCGGGATTGCGACTGGACCTTGCCGAGTGGGCGATGAAGAAGCGGCAGGGGCATCCGGACGCGATTGTGCCGGGACACCCGGAACAGAGCGAACTGATCAAGCGGATTGAGTCGACCGACCCGCATCACCTGATGCCACAAACGTCGCAGGGCGAAGCAAAGCCGATGAAGCCCGCAGAAATTGCAGTCCTGAAGGAATGGGTGAAGCAGGGCGCAGTTTATCGGCCGCATTGGGCTTTTGAAGCACCGGTCAGGCCCGCAATTCCTGATGCGAACGGTGACTGGGCGAAGACGCCGATTGATCGGTTGATCCTGGCAAGGTTGACGCGAGAAGGCCTGCAACCCGCAGCGGAGGCAGACAAGCCGACATTGATCCGCCGCGTGACACTTGATTTGACGGGGCTGCTGCCGACTCCTGCCGAGGTGCAGAGCTTTGTTAAGGACACGTCGCCGCAGGCCTATGAGCACTTAGTGAATGGGCTGCTGGCGAGGCCGACCTACGGCGAACAGCGGGCGCGGTATTGGCTCGATTACGCGCGCTACGCAGACACCTATGGTCTGCACTACGACAACAGCCGGGACATCTGGCCTTATCGCGACTACGTGATACGCGCGTTCAACAGCAACAAGCCTTTCGACCAGTTCGCGATGGAACAGATTGCGGGCGACATGATGGCTGCGCGCAATCTCGACCCACTGATTGCAAGCGGATACATTCGCCTTGGTGTGAGCAGCAACGAAGGGGGCACGATCCCTGAGGAACTGCGCGTGAACATGTACCGCGAGCGCACGGAAGCTTTTGGCGCCACGTTCATGGGCCTCACGGTGGGCTGCGCTGTGTGTCACGATCATAAATTCGATCCGACGACGCAGAAGGACTTCTATGCCCTGAGCGCGTTTTTCGGCAACATCGATGAGAAGCCGTTCAATGACGACAGGCCAGTGTGGGCGCCGGTGGTGCGGATTCCGAAGGCACAGAACCAGCAAGCATATGACCAGGTGCTGGCGCAGCGAACTGAACTGGACGGCCGGCAGCGCTCGATGCGCGTGCATGAGCGGGAGCTTGTTGAGCGCTGGCTTGCGTCGCGGCAGAGTGCGGCCCAGGCAGTTTCGACCGACAAGCTGATGATCCGCCTGCGCTTGGACGAAGGCAGCGGCGAAGAACTGAAAAACAGCGCACCTGGCGCGAGTCCCACGAGTTTTCGAACAACGTTATCGAAGCCGGAGTGGGGCGAGACGACGTGGCTCTGGCCTGACTTTCGCATGCAGTCAAATACGCGCGTGCTGCTTGGACAGGCTGGCGACTTTGACACCAATCAGGCATTCTCATCCGGCGGGTGGTTCATGTTCCGCTCCGCGCCAAATTATCCCGTTGGAAGCAGTTCTGGCGCTCTGATTGCGAAGATGGACACGACGCAGCATAACCGCGGCTGGGATCTCTCCATCAAAGGCGGGATACTGAGCGTCAATCTTGTGAACGAGTCACCGAAGGAAGAGGGGAAGACCAAAGGACCTGCGGAAAAGAAGCCGGTCGAGGCGAAGGAGTCGTTTCATTATCCAACGCCACAGAATCTGACCAAGAAGGATCTTACTGCGATTAAGCTGCAGGACTTGAAGAAACCGGCTCCCAAGAAGAAAGAAGAGAAGCCGAAGGCGCCGAAGCCCGAGGCCGCGAAGGACGAAACGCCGATTGTTGCGATGAAGGTTTCGGCTGTCGAACCGTTGCGGCTTGACGGCGAGTGGAAGCACATTTTCTTTACCTATGACGGATCGGGTCGCGCGGCGGGAGTGAAGATTTTTGTCGACGGCGCTGCGGTGGCGACGCGCGTTGAGCATGACACGCTGGATGGTCAGACGATTCGGACCCAGGCGCCGTTGCAGCTGGGATGGCGTAATCCGGATGCGACGCCCGCGAAGGAGATGAGGTATCAGGACATTCGGCTGTACGCGCGCTGTCTAGTTCCTGACGAAGCGAAGCGATTGCCGTTTGAGGATTATGTCGCCGAACTGGCGGCAAGTCCTACATCTGGATGGAACGCGGATCAATGGCACGCGGTGAGTGAGTTTTATCTGAACACTGTGGATGCGTCGTTCCGGACGATTCAAGGGGAGATCGCAAAACTGAATACGCAACTCGACCGGCTTTCGGAGGGAGGAGACCTCTCGGGGGTTTCATGGGAGAAGCCGACGCTGGCTTATGCGAATGTGTTGACGCGCGGCGTGTACTCAGCGCGCACGGAGCGGGTGGAAGCGAATACGCCACACTATCTCCCCGCGATTGCGAAAGATGAACCTCACAATCGGCTGGCGCTGGCAAAGTGGACGGTCAGCCGCGAGAACCCTCTAACCGCGCGGGTGTCGGTCAATCGGATGTGGGCCGAGCTGTTCGGGACGGGGTTGGTTGAAACCACGGACGATTTCGGCATCATGGGTCAGCGGCCCACGAATCCCGAGTTGCTCGATTGGCTTGCCGTTGAGTTTCGCGAGAGTGGATGGAACATTAAACATGTCTACAAGCTGGTGGTTATGTCGGCAGCGTACCGGCAAAGCGCGGCATCGACGTCGGCGCAGCTCGCGAAAGATCCGAGGAATCTCTTGTTGTCGCATGGTCCGCGATTCCGTATGGACGTGGAGATGCTGCGGGATATTGCGCTGCAATCAGGCGGTCTCCTGTTGGATAAAGTTGGTGGTCCGAGCGTAAAGCCGTACCAGCCACCAAATGTTTGGGAGCAAGTTAGTTATCCTGCAAGCGACACGCTCATTTACGCGCAGGATCATGGGGCGGCGCTCTACCGGCGCAGCATGTACACGTATTGGAAGCGCATGGCGACTGCGCCGAATATGGATGCATTCGATGCGCCGATGCGGGATGTGGTTTGTACGCGACGGCAGCGAACGGATACGCCCCTGCAGGCGCTGGTGACGATGAACGATGAGCAGTGGGTTGAGGCGGCGCGGGCGCTTGCGCAGCGGGTGATTCTCGAAGGCGGAAGACAGCCGGAGCAGCGGATTGCGCTGATGAGCGAGATACTGCTCGCGCACAATCCGTCGGCGAAAATGGCTTCCGTGCTGGACACATCGCTGAAGCAAATGCGCGAGCACTACGCAGCGGACCCCAAAGCTGCGCACGACCTGGTCGCGGTGGGCGAAAAGAAGCATGACGCCTCGATTTCTGAGACGGAGTTGGCGGCATGGACGATGGTGGCGAGCGAGATGCTGAATCTTGATGAAGCGCTTTCAAAGTAACTGAGGAGTTCACTATGAAACAGCATCCGCTGTGCACGGATTGCGAACAGAACGCAGGGGTCATGGATTTGCCGGTTCCCGCGGGATTGAAGCGGGAATGGGTTGCGCTTGAAACGCGGCGCCGTTTTCTGGGGAGATCGGGCAAGGTGCTTGGCTGGGCGGCGATGGCGAGCCTTTTTGGGGAGGCTGCGCTGCGCGGCGATGCGAGCGGAGACGTTTCGCAGGCTGCGGCATCATCGGCGAGCGATGGATTGAGACTGCCGCACTTTGCACCCAAGGCAAAGCGCGCGATTTATTTGTTCATGTCAGGAGGGCCGTCACAAATGGACCTCCTGGATTACAAGCCAAACCTGGCGGCGCTTTACAACAAGGACATTCCCGACTCGGTGCGGGGCAGCCAGCAGTTGACGGGCATGACGGCTGGGCAAGCGCATTTTCCAATCGCGCCCTCGCATTGGCAGTTCAATCGCTACGGCAAGTCGGGAACGTGGGTGAGCGATCTGCTGCCGTACACGGCACGTATAGTCGATGAGCTGACGATCATCAAGTCAACCAATACGGATGCGATCAACCACGAGCCGGCCATCATGCTGATGAACACTGGAAACATGAATGCAGGCAAGCCGTGCATGGGCTCATGGCTCTCTTATGGACTTGGGAGCATGAATGACAATCTGCCAACATTCATCGTGCTGCAGACCAAGATGAATGCGAAGGAGAATAATCAGCCGGTTTCGTCACGGTTGTGGAGCAGCGGCTTTCTGTCGTCGCAGTACGCGGGGGTCGGGTTACGTTCGGGGGGCGACCCTGTTCTTTATCTTGCCGACCCGCATGGCGTGGATCGGGAGGTGCGGCGCAGGATGCTGGATGCTGTGGAGCAGATCAACCGGCAGACCGCCGAAGAACTGGGTGATCCGGAGACGAATGCGCGCATTGCTCAATACGAAATGGCGTATCGTATGCAGGCGTCGGTGCCGGAGCTCGTTGACCTAAGCAAGGAGCCTCAGTCCACGTGGGACTTGTATGGGCCCGAAGCGAAGGAGCCCGGCACATTTGCGTATAACTGCCTGCTGGCGCGGCGCATGGCGGAGCGCGGCGTGCGGTTTACGCAGATATACAAGCGCGGATGGGATATGCACGACAACGTGACCGGGATGCTGCCTCTTCTTTGCCAGGAGACCGATCGCGCATGCTATGCGCTGGTGACGGATTTGAAGCGCCGGGGGCTGCTGGACGACACACTCGTAATTTGGGGTGGCGAGTTTGGCCGCACGGTGTACAGCCAGGGTGGACTGACGCCGGAAAACTACGGACGCGATCACCATCCACGCTGTTATACGACTTGGATGACGGGAGGCGGGGTGCGACCGGGAATCACTTACGGCGAAACAGACGACTACAGCTATAACGTTGTCAAAGATCCGGTTCACGTAAGGGATTTCAATGCCACCATTCTGCATTGCCTTGGCATTGACCACAACAAGTTCACTTACAAGTTTCAGGGCCTGGATCAGAAACTCACCGGGCCCACACCGGCGAATGTTGTTTCCGGATTGTTGGCGTAATGGGGTGGAACGGCGCAGTCAGAACGATTCGGAAATTCGTTCCAACCAACCCGGTGCGAAGGGCGTTGTGGATTGGCGCTACCGTCACGAGCGGGGCGTTGGTGCTGTTGCCTGAGGTCATCAAGCTTGACGGCAGAAGGCACGCGGACTGGGTGCAGTTTGTGGGGCGGTTTCATCCGCTGGCGTTGCACATCCCCATCGGGCTTATCGTTCTTGTTCCTCTGCTTGAAATTGGAGGAGCATTCCGGCCTGCATTGCGGGAGGCCGCGAGCTTTGTTTTGGGACTTGCCTGTGTTTGCAGTTTTGGCACGGTGTTACTTGGCTACATGCTGGCATACGGCAGCGGGGATATCGGCACTACCGTCAGGCGACACATGTGGGGCGGAATTGCACTCGCGATCGGCTTGTTGTTGTGCCTGCTTGCGCGTTCATCGATGACACCGGGAGTAACCGCGCGCGCATATCCTGTTTTGCTGGTTTGCGTGCTGTTCACGCTGCTGTGGACGGCGCACCAAGGTGGCACGCTTACACATGGAAGTGGCTATCTGACTCAATACATGCCTGCGCCATTGAGGCGGCTAAATCCATTTCAAACCGCTGCCGGTATCCGCGACTCCAACTCGTTTTACGGGAAGGAGATTCATCCGATCCTGGACGCCAACTGTGTTTCGTGCCACGGCGCCAGCAAAACGGAAGGCGGCCTGCGGCTCGATTCCTATTATTGGCTGATGAAGGGCGGAAAAGACGGTGCTGTTGTCGTTCCTCGAAATGTGCAGGGAAGCATGTTGTTTGAGAGAACCACGCTGCCAAGGGACAACAAGCATTCGATGCCAGCTGAAGGACGCCCGCCGCTGAGGCCTGACGAAATTGCGCGCATTCGGGCATGGATCGAACAAGGTGCTTCGGCAGAAACGCCGAGCGTCGCCGGCGTTGCAATTGAAGGTCAGTCAATTGACGAGCCCATTCAACCCGTGGGTGACTATAGCGCGCTAACGCAGGAGATTGGCGAGATGGCGCGATCGCAAGGTCCGAAGCTGTTGCCCGTCTCGGCCAAGCCTTCAGACGGCCTTATCCTGAGTACGGTCGACGCGTCCGCCAGTTTTGGAGACGCGCAGCTCGTGCAGTTCCAGAAGTTTGCGCCGTACGTCGTGGAAGCCGATCTTGCGCGAACGTCGGTAACGGACGCGAGCTTTGAAACTATCAGCAAATTCATGCATCTCCGCGCACTCCACCTCGAGGGGACGCCTGTCACCGGCCGTGGGCTCGCGTAGCTTGCTTATTTGTCGCAACTACCCTACCTGAACC
>JANXQR010000669.1 GCA_025353435.1 Acidobacteriota bacterium
CACTGCATCCGCAAAGAACGGCAGTAGATTCATACTTGTAACTGCGGTCACCGGAGTCGACGCCACATAGGTCACGACCTTCCACGAACTCTGATCGCCGGTCCACACATCGTATTGGGCGCTGTTGATCGTCTTCGTTCCCACTTTGCTGCCGAATGGCTGGATGGATCCCTGGTGATTCAACCAGATCATCACTTCTGCCCCGTCCGGCTGCCAAAATGTGGCTGAACTCCGACTGAACCAGATATCGTAGGCAGCGTTGTTGTCATATCCGGGCGGCTGTAAAATCCCCACACTTGTGGTAGCGGAATCAATGTTGCGTTCTTGAATCGGAAACGGATTGGAACTCGTGCAGATGCCCCAATGGCATCCGCGATAGATTGAGGTAAAGGCAGCCGGGGCGCCATTCGTCGGAGAATCAAACTTCGCGGTTGCGATTGTGAATCCTACTCCCTTAAGGCTCGCGCACTCCAGCAGACTCGAGTTCGATTCGTTCATCTGGAAGTTGTATCGACCGCCATCCAGCGGGGTTACGTTGAAGGGCGCGCACGTCGACTGCGCCGCGGCGAGTCGCGAGCACCCGATACACACCGCAATCGCTGCAATCCCGAATCGCACCCATTTCAACTTTTCCATGGATTCATATCCTCCGGCGCGCCTGCTGAAAGGGATTTGGCACCGTAACATTGGCCATCACCGCTTCATCAGCTCCACGAACATCTGCTGGAACTTGGGCAGGTCCAGATCGAGTTGCGCGTGGACTAATCTCACGGCGATGACCGGCTTCACCTTCTCGTTCCAGGTGAGCGTGTCGCCGTAGCTGGGACCGTGGCTCAGGTCCACATCCATGTAGATTTCTTCTTCCTTCGTGATCAGTGAGGGATCGAGCCATGCGCAGGCTGTAAGCTCGTCCCACAGGTAGTAGCGATCCTGGCTCCATGCGGCGATGTACTTCGCAGTGGGCGAGCTTGACTTCGAGATTTCGTCGAGCATCTTTTGGGTGAAGGGCGCTTTGATGGAGACATCAACAGTGGTGACGTCGATACGCGGCCATGCGGCACGGAGCGCGATGTGCGTGGCTTCTGGATCGAACCAGAAGTTGAATTCGTGGCGCGGGCTGGTGGCAAATTCTGGATCGTCTGTCTGCGGATTGAGGCTGCCGCCCATGACGACGAGTCCTTGGGTGAGCGCGGCGAATTCAGGATCGATTGAGACGGCGAGGGCGATGTTGGTGAGCGGCCCCGCTGCGTAGAGGGTAACCTGATGCGGATGGGCGTGGACCTGGCGGATGAGGAAGTGGACCGCATCTTCGTCGATGGGCTTGAGCTGCGGCGCGCCTTCAGGTAGAGGCGGGATGTCATAGGGGCCGTGAGCCTTCAGATTTGGCGGCGTAATCGGTGTGACGGTGGAGCCATGCTCTTCCAGGGTGGTGGGGCCCTCGCCCCATGCGCCGAGCCAGGTGACTTTACCGACCAGCGCGGACGCGATGCGCGTTTCTTCCTCTGTGCGGATGAGGGGGAAAACAGCGCCACGAGCCACGGGAATCCCGGCATGGCCGGTGACCTCGAGCATGCGCAGGGTGTGGAGTGTTTCTTCGTCGCGCCAGGCGTTGCCGGTGACCATGGTGATGCCAAGCACTTCAACCTGGGGCGACTGAAGCAGGGCGAGCATGGCCATCTGGTTTGAGCCGCCGGGGCCGGAGCCGTCCTGATCGATGATCACGAGGCGTTTTTGGGCCACACACACGGTTGCGCCGAGAGTCAGGAGAAGGAGGAGGCGGATGATCTTCATTGGTGGGTATTGTGGCATACCCGCGAGCGATTCTGACCAATCAGGCCGAGGCCTTAACGGCGTCCGAAGCCCCGAGGTTTGACCGGTGTTGCAACGGGTAGATTCGTCTTTCCAGCGGGAAATACGGCGAGGAAGCGATCCTGACCTTCACCGGAGCTGGCGGTTTCCACCCCTTCAATTTCCTTGAATGACATATGCAGCAGGCGGCGCTCGCGGCTATTCATGGGCGGGAACGCGTAGGGGACGCCGGTTTTGAGGACTTTTTCAGCGGCGGTTTGGGCAGCCATGCGGAGTTCCTCGGCGCGCAATGCCTTGAAGTTGCCGGCGTCGAAGCTGACCAGATCGTGCTCGCGCTGATCGAGGCGGAGGATCTGGGCCGCAATGGTCTCAAGGGCGCGGAGCAACTCGCCGCTGTGCTGGGTGACGAGCGGAACATCCGGACCGCCGAGCTCGACGTAGATGACGCGGGCCTCGAGACCTTGAGGGTCGCGCGCTCCATCGCCGGCAGTTATCCGGTATTTGAGTCGGAGTCCTCCCAGCTTGTTGAGGTTGGCGAGGAATCCTGCGATTTTCTGGGCAGCCTGTTGCAAATCAGCGATCGGCATGACCAACCAGTATCGCAGAGGCGGCCGCCTATTGGAATTGCCGGTTTGAAATTGCGCTCGATACCCGGAGCCAAGGTTGGTCTGGCGCAAACCACACAGCCCGGCCCGGATGCGAGAATGAATTCGATATGCCGATTGATCAACCCATTTTCCTGAGCGCTGGCGAGGCACGGGTGCTTGGCGCGCTCGTTGAAAAGGAAGTCACGACTCCCGACTACTATCCGCTGTCGCTGAATGCGCTCATGAATGCGTGCAATCAGCGCTCCAACCGCGAGCCGGTCACGGATTTGGACGAGGACGCCGTCCGGCAGGCCCTGCACGGGCTGGAAGACAAGAAGCTGGGAGGCCGCGCGCGGGGTACCGATGGACGGGTGACCAAGTACGAGCACTGGCTTGGCGAGGCATTCAATTTCAGCCGCGCAGAGACGGCCCTGATCTGCGTGCTGCTGCTGCGCGGACCGCAGACCCCCGGAGAGTTGCGTGGACGGACTGAGCGCATGCATCGCTTCGAGGAGCTGACCGATGTGGCCGCCGTCCTGCAAAAGCTGATGGAGCGTGAGTATCCGCTAGTGGCTGTGCTGCCGCGACAGCCTGGGACAAAGGAGTCCCGCTATGCGCATTTGCTCTCAGGAACGGTTGATGGGGCCAGCTTTTCGGTGCCTGCGGCGTACGCGGCATACGCGCCGTCAGGCGATGGAGGCGAGCCGGATGCGCGCATCGCGCGGCTCGAACAAGAGATGGTCGAGCTGCGGCGGGAGATGGCCGCGCTGCATAAGAAGGTGGACGACCTCTTCGGCTGAGCACGGCCCCTTAAATTGATGCCTCGAATTGCTAGACGAGTTCGTGGCCCGCGAACCAGTAGCCGATCTCAAAAGCCGCGGTGTCCTCGGCATCAGAGCCGTGGATGGCGTTTTCCTGGATCGATCCCGCAAACTTCTTGCGGATGGTGCCCTCTTCGGCATTGGCAGGATTGGTGGCGCCCATCAGCTTGCGTAGATCGGCGATGGCATTGTCCTTTTCGAGAACCATCAGCACCAGCGGCCCCGATGACATGAACGAACAGAGGTCGGCAAAAAACGGCCGCTCGTTGTGAACGTGATAGAAGCCCTCGGCCTGCGGCTTGGAGATGGACTGCTTTTTGATGGAGACGATCTTGAAGCCGGCCTTTTCAATTTCGGCCAGGACGGCTCCGGTGTAACCCTTGCGGACTGCGTCGGGCTTGACGATGCTGAAGGTACGTTGCGCCACGTGCTGTGCTCCTGAAATGGAAATTTCTTTTCTTCTCCATTGTATCGACGATTGCCCCATGGACTGAATAAGCCATTGCCCGTGGACAACGGGAATCTGCTAAAGTGGCGGCATGTCCCACCCGACCTCGACTTTGCTCCCTTCCGTAGTCGTTTTGACAGCGCTTTTTACGCTGTCGGCAGTGGCCCAGACGGCGCCGAATGGCGCCTCGCCCTCTCCCGCAGAATTGAAGGTGTTTGATTCCGCTCTCATCGACACGTCTATCGATCCATGCGAGAACTTTTACCGATTCAGCTGCAATGGTTGGTTCAAGAAGAATCCTTTGCCACCGGATCAGACTTCTTACGGCCGCTTTACGGAGCTGGCAGAATTGAATCGCCTGCAGTTGAAGCAGATCCTGGAAGCTGCGGCCAGTGCGAGCCCTGAGTCGCGGAGCGCCAACGAGCAGAAGATCGGCGACGAGTACGCAAGCTGCATGGATACGGACGCCATCAACAAAGCCGGCATCGCGCCGCTCAAGCCGGAGCTCGATCGCATTGCCGCTGTCAAATCAAAGGAGCAGTTGCCGGAGTTGCTGGGCCACCTGCACCGCATCGGCGTAGGCGCGTTTTTCGGCATGAGTTCGAGCCAGGATTTTGCTGACGCCAGCCAGGTCATCAGCTTCTACTACGCGGATGGGCTTGGCTTACCGGAGCGCGACTACTACACACGCACCGACGCGAAGTCAGCCGAACAGCGCAAGCAATTCGTAGAGCACGTGACAAAGATACTGGTCCTGGCGGGCGAACCGGACGCGCAGGCGGCGAAGGATGCCGACTCGATACTCGCGCTCGAAACGCGGCTGGCCAAGGCTTCGCTCACAGTTACAGAACAGCGCGACCCGCAAAACCTGAACCATCCTACAGATATTGCAAGCTTCGACAAGGACATGACGCATTTTTCCCTGGCGCGATACGTTGCGTCCGCGCATGTGCCGTCCGCGGGCAAGATGAATGACACGGAGCCCAAGTTCTTTGCGGAGTTCAATGCGATGCTGGCAAATACGCCGCTGGATCAGATCAAGACTTATCTGCGCTGGCACCTGCTGCACGCCTACGCCGGCACCAGCATGCCGGAGTCGTTCGATCACGAAAACTGGAACTTCTACTCGCATATTCTGAACGGCGCGGAGAAGGAGCAGGAACGCTGGAAGCGCTGCACGTCGCGCGTGGATCGCGAGATGGGCGAGGCGCTGGGCCAGGTTTATGTGGCGAAGTACTTCCCGCCGGATGCCAAGGATCGCGCACTCAAGATGACCCTCGCGATTGAAGACGCGATGAGCAAGGACATCGATGGACTCGACTGGATGGGACCGGAGACAAAATTGAGGGCGAAGGAAAAGCTGCGCGGGGTGATGAACAAGATTGGCTATCCCGACAAGTGGCGCGACTACTCCAAACTCGAGATCACGCACGTCGACGTTCTCGGCAACCAGGAACGCGTGCGCGAATTCGACTTTGATCGCGAAATTGGGAAGATCGGCAAGCCGGTGGACAAGGGCGAGTGGTACATGTCGCCGCCCACTGTGAATGCGTATTACGAGCCGCAGCAGAACAACGTGAACTTTCCCGCGGGCTACTTTCAGCCTCCGTTTTTCAGCGACAAGGAGGATGATGCAGCCAACTACGGCGACATGGGTTCAACTGTCGGGCATGAATTGACGCACGGATTTGACGACGAAGGCCGCCAGTATGACAAGGATGGCAATCTGAAGAACTGGTGGACCAAGGACGATGAGCAAAAGTTTAACCAACGCGCTGATTGCATGGTGAAGCAGTATGACGCGATTGAGCCGGTGCCGGGCGTGCACCTGAATGGCAAGCTCACGCTGGGCGAAAATCTTGCTGACCTCGGCGGCCTATGGCTGGCGTGGATCGCATGGCTCGACAAGGCGGATGCCGCGCACCTCGAAATGAATGCCAAGACTGATGGCTACACGCCAGAGCAGCGCTTCTGGATTGCGTACGCGCAGCAGTGGTGCACCCAGACGCGGCCAGAGCAGCTGCGTACGCAGGCGCAGACCAATGCCCATGCGCCGGATGAGTATCGAACCAACACAGTGCTGCAGGATTTGCCGGAATTTGCCAAGAGCTTCAGTTGTAAGAAGGACGCGGCGATGGTGATTCCGAAGCCGTGCCGGATTTGGTGAGCGCAACGCGCCTCATCGATTGGGCCCTGAGATTACACAACTGACCTCTATCCGCTCATTGCTTTTGAGTACAGGGTCTTCTACGGCGACTTCCTGAATTTGAGTTATTTAAAGTGTTACTTTATATTTATCAAATGGCGATCATACCCAGGCAGATCGTTCCGTTCCTTTCCTCTGCCCTCCGCAGGTTCCCGGCGGTAGTGGTTACCGGGCCAAGGCGATCGGGCAAAACAACACTTTTGCGCTCTTCGATACCGGGTGCGCAGTACGTCCTTCTGGAGGATCCGGACATACAGGACCGCATTCGCAGCGATCCAAGGTCTTTCATAGAGAGCCTGCGGCCACCGGTGATTCTCGACGAGATCCAGAACACTCCGCGCCTCCTCGATTACATTCGCACCCTGGTCGACACCCATCCGCGCAGAATGGGGCAGTGGGTCTTCACTGGATCGCAGGAGGCCCCCTTGATGCAGGGTGTCACTGAATCCATGGCCGGCCGCGCGGCCGTACTGCAGTTGTTACCCTTCAGCCACGCTGAAACACCGAAGGTAAACTTACTGCTTGGCGGATTCCCCGAGGTGGTGTTGCGTCCGCGCGGACACGAGTTATGGTTCTCTTCGTATCTCCAGACTTACATTGAGAGGGACGTCCGCGCCGTCACGAATGTCCGTGACGGCTCGCGAGCAGCGAGAGAAAGCGCCGAAATGTAGGTAAATCACGGACATTCGTGACGGCGCGGACGTCCCTCTCAATGTAAGTCTGGAGATACGAAGAGAACCATAACTCGTGTCCGCGCGGACGCAACACCACCTCGGGG
>JANXQR010000706.1 GCA_025353435.1 Acidobacteriota bacterium
ACCAGTAGCGCTAGAAGGAAGACTAGGTGGAGCAATGTACCCGTCTGCAGTTGGAACGGCGGCAGGGGCACGGGAACCTCAAAGATGCGCATGCTTGGAAGGTCCGTTAATCCAGCCTGCGCCATCACGATGGCCAGGTTGTCCCCAAAGTAAAAACCCAGATCCAGCACCGTAGGAAGCAGAAGAAGATGCGCGTCGAGATTGCCGCGCACGGCGCTCCGGACGAGAGTGAAAAGGATCCACAGCATTGCTGGCATCAGGCAGGCAATCTGAATCGAAGCCGAGGTGGCCGGCGAGGCCCAGTGCGGCCAGTACAAAACCGAAGCCGGAGGGCTGAGCGCCGCAAGAACAAGGGCGACGTGGCCTAATTTGCCGGCGCGAGCGGCCAACACGCGCGAGAAAAACAGCAGCGAAGCGCAGATCATTACGGCAACGAGTGCCGCGTCCACGAGGTCGTAAACAGGCTCGGGGAACCAGGCGTCGAGCTGTTGGCCGATATAGAACACGTTGTCCGCCGACTGCGCCAGCAGCAAGCAGGCAAACCACAGATACTCGCGCTCGGCGGGCCGCATCAGGAAGAGGCAAAGCACGGCAATTCCCACCAGTGTGGTAATGATGCTGTAGGAATAGGCGTCAACGAATCTGACACTGCGCTGCACATAATAGTGCTTCTGCTCGGAACGCAGGAGCTTCGGGTCGCCGGCCATATGACCTGGCTCCAGCGGTCCACCCCCTTCGTAGCTGGCCCAGGCGGGCGAATGCCACATACGCAGGGCTACTTCCACGGTCCGCGCGGAAGGATTGCCGGCTTCAGTCAGTGGAAACAAATGAAAATTGAACTCGGTTGATGGCAGCGTTTTGGGAGGAAATGGGCCCCGGCTGCCTACCAGCTTTCCATCGACGTACACCTCGTAGGAGCTGACTGTCGGAGCGAGCAGCAAGTCGGTGGGCTTGTCTCCGGCAGGAACGCTGACTGTGAACCGATACCAGCCGAAGCCGCCCATGTTCGGATAGCCCTGCTCCGACCACGGCTTGCTACTATCGAGCAACACCCAACCCTTGTCGTCGAATCCCGCAGCGGCCCACGCAAAACTGCCGCCTGTTGATGGGGAATCGCCGGGATGAAACCGCCAGTGGCCGTCGAGGGAAACCACTGGCTCACGGCCCTTGTCGAGATCGAATGACTGCCCCCACGCTGCCCCGCAACTCATCAAGAGCAGGAGTGCCAGTAGACACCGAAGGGCGGAACGAAGGCGCATGAGACGTTTCCTTGTATCTATCCGGGGGGCAGAAAACCTTGGTCAAAAAACGTGATTCGATGCTAAATCAGTTCAATCCCTCTGGCGACGGATATTCGGCCCTTCAATGCCGGGTCCGTGCAGTTAGAGTGTTGTGCATGGACGTTTTGAGGATTATTGGAACGGGAGCGTTGCTGGTCGCCGGCCTTGGATCCGTATTCTCGCAAGGCGCCGCAGGTAGCCAGGAGGCGTCGGTAGCGGCAAGAAAAGCCATCAAAAGCGCTCCGCAAATGGCGATTCTCGATACCGACATCGGCGATGACATCGACGACGCCTTTGCGCTGGCGTTGCTGTTGCGCAGCCCTGAAGTGAAGCTCCTCGGAATCACCACAACATTCGGCGATACGGAGTTGCGCGCGCGTCTCACTGATCGTTTTCTGGCATCAGTGCACCGATCTGGAATTCCGGTGGCTGCCGGCCAGGTAATGCCTCATTCCAACGTTTTTACGCAGGCTGCCTATGCGAAGCAAATACCGGCTCATGCCCATCCTGAGGCGGTGAAATTCCTTCTGGATCAGATCAAGGCGTATCCAGGCCAGATCACCCTCATCGCAATTGGCCCGCTGGTCAATGTGCGAGAAGCAATCGCTCGCGATCCGGACACGTTTCGCAAGCTGAAGCGCGTGGTCATGATGGGTGGAAGCGTGTACCGGGGATATGGCGACCACCGGCCGCCGGAGCCCGAATGGAACATCGTGTGCGACCCCGCGGGCGCGAAGGCGCTGCTGGCTTCCGGCGTGCCGATTCACATGATGCCCCTCGATTCCACGCAAATCCATCTCGAGGAAGCGCAGCGGGAACGGATCTTTGCGTTCGGGTCGCCGCTGACCGATCAGATTACGCTGCTTTATCACCAGTGGATTGGCAACACGGACAATCACGCCAAGACGCCAACACTCTTCGACCCAGTGGCTGCGGCCTATGCAATTCACCCTGAGATTTGTCCCATGACTCCTCTCCGTCTCGAGGTCGACGAGAAAGGCTTCACTCGCCCCGTCGACGGAGCACCCAACGCCAACGTCTGCCTGAAATCAGACGAAAAGGGCTTCCTCGAACTGCTCCTGGGACGGGTTGCGAGCGCCGAACGCTGATTTGAGCACCTTTCCCGACCGATTTGATTTACACGAATTGGTCCGGGAAGGCGATTCCCACAGAAGAACAGGCTCTGTGCGCGCCATCACTTTCATTTCCATTGACATCGGCAGACAGTAGGACAAAAATGGCGGCGTCGATTTCGCGCCAGTTTTGAGGGGCTCAGCCTGGACCCTCGCCGATTCGGTCGAGCGAGCGCCTTGAAAGCCGGTGGATTCTTCAGTTCGTCAACGCGAAATCGCGAAGAGCCTGCGGACAAACGCAGGCCAAGGAGGAATTTGTGAGCAAGCTGATGAAGATTTATGCCGCCGGGGCCCTGGCGGCCTTGGGAACGGGAATGTTGATGGTTGGATGCCATTCTGCACCGGATTTGAGCAAGACCGCCGCCCTCGCGCTGATCCAGGCCGACTATGACAAGCGACCCGCGGAGCCTGCAACCATCGCCGTGGATGACATGGGGCTGAAACAGGGGATCAGCAAGAACCTTTGGAAACTGACCAAGATTTACCCCAATAATCGCTGGGCGGATTACGCCCTCACCGACGAAGGGAAGAAGGCTATCAAGCTGGCGGGAACCGGTGAAGCGATTCAATGGCGTCCGGAAGAGGGCACCAAGGACTTTCACTTCTTCGTTATTACGGTGGTGTCCAACCACCTGAAGGCAAAAGATGTTGCGGACCCGCAGGACGATGTTGTGGCGAACGTGCAGACCGCCAAGAGCGCCGGATTTACCGAGGTATACGACTGGACAGGTATTCCGGATTCGGTCCAGACCATCGCACACAACGCCATCAACCGCCTAAGCACCCATCGCAAGGCCGATTTTGCCTTTGAAAGTGGTGCGTGGACGGTGCATTCCATCAACTGATCGCTTCGCGTTTTGCCAGATGCAAGGGGCCGTTGCAGAATTTACTAGACTCACGTGGGTCTTCGTTGACCACGTCGGGGTTTCTTGTTATTGTTAAAAGGTTCCGCAAGAACGTCCGTTTCCGTGTGTTCTGACGGAAAAGGATGAACGGGAAGCCCAAACCGGGAGACTGGTCGCGGGTGAATCCTGAGGCAGGCAGGTTTTGAGTCAGCCAGACAGGCCCTGAAGTCGCTCTTTTCTTGCGAAGGGCAAGGGCAACGTCGATCGGACGCATGAGTCAAGACGGGTGATGTTAGCCCGGAAGCGTTTCGATCGCGAATATTCGCTACGGCGCTCGCGCGTTCTCCACCTTGGAGGGCTATGTGAGCCGGAACCGCGAAACGGAGTTGGCTTTCCGGCCAGGATTTGGCGGAAACGCGCAGCCACCGTCGCGGGTCTCGTCTGAGATGGGAAGAAGGCAGACGCGAAGCAGAATCCTGGGCTTCTGTGCGTGTGTCCGGCTTTATAGCTGGCGCGTAACAGAGGAGCCCGAAGGTGCTGCGCGCGGCTGTTTGAACGAAGGTAAAGGTTTTTGGGTAAGGAGTTGCGGTTTGCCGACATTTAATCAACTGGTAAGGAAGGGGCGCACGGCCCCCCGTTACAAAACGGCGTCACCGGCCCTGCAGGCTTCGCCGCAGCGGCGCGGCGTTTGCACCCGCGTGTACACCCAGACGCCCAAGAAGCCGAATTCGGCGCTGCGCAAGGTGGCTCGCGTCAGGCTCACAAACGGGATTGAGGTCACGACCTACATTCCCGGCATCGGCCACAACCTGCAGGAGCACTCGATCGTGCTCATTCGCGGCGGCCGTGTGAAGGACCTCCCCGGTGTTCGCTATCACGTGGTGCGCGGCACGCTTGATTCGGTTGGCGTGGCCAATCGCAAGCAGAGCCGTTCCAAGTACGGAGCCAAGCGCGCCAAAGGCGGAGCGGCACCGGCAAAGGGTAAGAAGTAAACAGTTGTCAGTGATCAGTTGTCAGTGATCGGCAAAGATTCTGACCACTGAAATCTGAACACGGAATTTCGGTTCCCGGACGGATCATTGAGCCGGGACTAGGGCAGCATGAGCCGCGCGAGAGCGCGAAAGGGTTTGAAGAAAAATGCCGAGAAAAGGGCACATTGCGAAGCGGGAAGTAGCGCCGGACCCGGTTTACGGATCCACGCTGGTCACCAAGTTTGTGAATTCCATGATGTGGGGCGGCAAGAAGTCGACCGCGCAGAGCATCTTCTACCAGGCCATGAAGAACCTGGAGGAGAAGGGTGGCGGCGATGACGCGCTGAAGCTGTTCAAGAAGGCTGTCGAGAACTGCAAGCCGCTGCTTGAAGTGAAGACCCGCCGCGTGGGTGGTGCTAACTACCAGGTGCCGATCGAGGTCCTTCCCGATCGCCGCACCTCGCTAGCCATTCGCTGGCTCATCACCTACGGTCGAAACCGTGGTGAAAAGGGCATGATCGACAAGTTGGGAAATGAATTGCTTGACGCTGCCAACGGTCGCGGCGCGGCAATGAAGAAGAAGGAAGATGTCCACCGCATGGCCGAGGCCAACAAGGCTTTCGCTCACTATCGCTGGTAGGCGGCCCTTCGTCAGAGAGTTTTTTGTTCGGATCGCAAGCAGTATCCGGGCGTTGAGTTTAGAGAATTAAGAAACAACCGCGGGCTCGCAAGCCCGCAAGGATGAATCAAAGTGGCTCGCACCGTACCTCTGAATCGTTGCCGGAATATCGGAATCATGGCGCACATCGACGCCGGAAAGACGACAGCGACAGAGCGCATCCTGTTCTACACGGGCATCACGCACCGCATCGGCGAAGTGCACGAAGGCACCGCGACCATGGATTACATGGAGCAGGAGCAGGAGCGCGGCATCACCATCACGTCCGCCGCCACCACGTGCATGTGGCAAAACGTGCGCATCAATATCATTGACACGCCTGGGCACGTAGACTTCACGGCCGAGGTGGAGCGCAGCTTGAGAGTGTTGGACGGCGCGGTTGCGTTGTTTGACTCTGTCAGCGGGGTGCAGCCGCAGTCCGAGACCGTATGGCGTCAGGGCGACAAGTACAAGGTTCCGCGCATTTGCTTTGTCAACAAGATGGACAAGAACGGCGCGGACTTCGAGCACGTGATCGAGACCATTCGCAAACGGCTTGGTGCGCGTCCCGTTGCGCTGCAGATTCCCATCGGCGCGGAAGCAAACTTCAAAGGCGTGATCGATCTGATCGAGATGAAGGCCATCCTGTGGCACGACGAGACCATGGGCGCCAAGTACGATGTCGAAGAAATTCCCGCTGATCTGCGGAAGAAAGCGGAAGCGTTCCGGTTGCAGCTGATTGAAGTCATCGCCGAGACCGACGATGTGTTGCTCGAGAAGTTTCTCGAAGGCGAAACGCCTTCCATCGCGGAACTGAAAGCGGGCATTCGCCAGGCGACCATCGACATGAAGATCTTCCCGGTGATCTGCGGAAGCGCCTTCAAGAACAAGGGTGTGCAGACGCTGCTGGATGCGGTTATCGATTACCTGCCGAGTCCGCTCGATAAGCCCCCGGTAGAGGGCATCAATCCCAATCACCTGGATCAGACGGAGATTCGCAAGGCTGAGGATGCTGAGCCACTCTCGGCGCTCGCTTTCAAGATCATCAACGATCCCTTCGGTAAGCTCTGCTTTATTCGGATATATTCGGGTGCGCTCAAGACCGGCGACACGATCCTCAACCCGCGCACCGGCAAGACCGACCGCGTGGGCCGTCTGGTCAAGATGCACGCCAACAAGCGTGAAGATATCAGCGAAATCTACGCCGGAGACATCTGCGCCTGCGTGGGCTTGAAGGAATTGAAGACCGGCGACACGCTTTCATCGCCGCAACACCCCATTGCTCTGGGCGCGATCACTTTCCCGGAGACCGTGATCTCGGTGGCCATCGAGCCGAAAACGAAGGCCGACCAGGAGAAGATGGGCGTCGCCCTCTCCCGCCTGGCGGACGAGGATCCCACCTTCAAAGTGCGGACCGACGAGGAATCCGGCCAGACCATCATCAGCGGCATGGGCGAGTTGCATCTCGAGATTCTTGTCGACCGCATGAAGCGCGAGCATAAGGTCGAGGCCAATGTTGGCGAACCCAAGGTGGCCTTCCGCGAGACCATTCGCAAGTCGGCCGAAGCTGAGGGTAAGTACATTCGCCAGACCGGCGGCTCGGGCAACTACGGGCATTGCAAACTGCGCATCGAGCCCAATGTGCCGGGTGCAGGCTATGAATTCATTAACGCCATCAAGTCCGGTGCGATTCCCAAGGAATTCATTAAGCCCATCGACCAGGGCGTTCAAGGCGCAATCGAGTTGGGTATCCTGGCCGGCTACCCGTTGGTGGACATCAAGGTGACCTTGTTCGACGGCAGCTATCACGATGTGGACTCGAACGAAATGGCCTTCAAGTTTGCCGGTTCGATCGCGTTCAAGGAAGCCGCTCGCAAGGCCAGCCCCGTGCTGCTGGAGCCGGTGATGGCTGTTGAAGTCACCGTCCCTGAGGAGCATATGGGAACCATCATCGGCGACATCAACTCGCGCCGCGGACGGATCGAAGGCATGGAACATGCCGGCGGGTCGCAGATCATCAAGGCGATCGTTCCGCTCAAGGAAATGTTCGGCTACGTGAACGACATTCGTTCTTCCACGCAGGGACGCGCGTCGTACTCGATGCAGTTTGCGCGCTACGAAGAGGCGCCGCGCATGATCGCTGACGAAATCATCAGCCGAGCGCAGGGCAAGTAGGGCGGGTCGCCCCGGCGGAGTTTTTCCGAGGCGGAGTAAGAAAAGGTTTGGGGCTGGAGCCGGAAAGCCGGCGCCCCTGGAGTGAAACGGGCAGTACGAGCTACGAAAGGGATTCAGGACTTTTATGGCGAAGGAAAAATTTGATCGTTCGAAGCCACATTGCAACGTGGGAACGATTGGACACATCGATCACGGCAAGACGACGTTGACGGCGGCAATCACCAAGGTATTGCAGAAGCACAACCCGAAGAATACGTATCGTTCG